>CAYWSS010000242.1:0-8107 GCA_964460505.1 uncultured Caldilineaceae bacterium
ATAAGCCTCAAATAGCTCGCTGATAAAGCGGCGGGCTTTGTTGTGCATGCGCATTACGCGCCAGTGACGGTACAGGTTGTTGTAAAGAAAATCTTTTAACTCCCGGTTAAGCCGCTGCCCTTTTTTTGAGTACGAAATCATATTTTCATCGGCTTGCCGAATATCATTCAGGGTGCGGATGTGATGTTTTTCCAGCTGGGTTTGGGTGGCGTTGATGACATCGCTCACCTCTTTACCCACCAGCCGCCGGATGATGCGATGGCGATCCATATCGGTGAACCCCTGCCGGGGATTAATTTCCAATTCCCTGATGACCAGTTGCCAAAATTCAATGTCCTCAAGCTGAACTGAGGTAATCATGCCGGCCCGCAGGCCGTCATCCAGGTCGGCAGTGGTGTAGGCAATTTCATCGGCTAAATTAACAATTTGAGCTTCGAGCGTTGGCCGAAAGTCGGGGTCAAAATCTATTACATCGCTCTGGTCGTACTCGGTTTCGTGCTTGAGAATACCCTCTCTCACTTCCCAGGTCAGGTTCAGCCCCCGGAAATGGGGAAACCGATTTTCCAGTTTTTCAACAATCCTGAAGCTTTGAAAGTTGTGGTCAAATCCACCGTGGTCCGCCATAAGTTCATTCAGGGCCGCTTCGCCACTGTGCCCAAACGGGCCGTGCCCCAGATCGTGTGCCAGGCAGATGGCCTCGGTCAGGTCTTCGTTTACCCGCAGGGCGCGGGCAATGGTGCGTCCAATTTGAGCTACCTCAATGGTGTGCGTCAGGCGGGTGCGGTAGTAGTCGCCTTCTGTAATCAGGAATACCTGGGTTTTGTATTCCAGCCGTCTAAAGGCGGTGGTGTGAATAATCCGGTCACGGTCTCGCTGGTAAGCTGTGCGGTAGGGGTGTTCATCGTCCGGGTGCGCCCTGCCCTTTGAATTACGGCTGAGCATGGCGTAGGGGGCTAACCGTTCCGATTCCTGGGTTTCAACTTCCTGTCGGGTAATCATAGGTTCCTCCTGAATAGGTTACAAAAGTCGGCTCATTTGCTTTAATTATAACACGGTTAACACGGAATCCAATTGTTTTTGCCAAAGATACCGCTCTGATTTATGATACTTGTCATATGATTTCCCAACCTGAATCATCGCAATCAAAGTCAATTTCGCAACGCTTCTTTTTGCTGTTACACCACCCGTGGGAACTAATTCCACTTCTGTTTTTTTGGGGTTGGCTCTACCGCCAAACCATGCCGCCCGGCATTAGCTCCTGGATTGTGGAGGGCTGGGATTCGGCGGTGCTCCAGATTACCGGCAGCACCTGGGGCATCCCTCATTCGCCGGGTTATCCCCTGTACACCATTTTATCAAATATTTTTGTGCGCCTTGTCGGGATCATCCCCGGGTTGTCGGACACATCGGTCGTATGGCGTGTCAGTTTGTGGTCAACCTTTACCAGCTTGCTGACGCTGGCGTTTGTGTTTCTTGTGGTGCGACGGCTCACGCGTAACCGCATTTTGGCCTTAATTGCGGCGCTTATTCTTGGCATCAGCTTTAATTTTTGGCGAGCCGCCATCATGGCCGAGGTGTATAGCCTGAACGCGCTTATTTTTGCCCTCACCTTCTGGCTGGCCCTGGTGTGGGACAACGATCGCCGTGACAGATGGCTGGTGTTGTTGGGCCTGGTTTTGGGAGCCGGCGTGGTTCATCATCGCACGGCGCTTATTTTGCCGCTGACAATTGCGCTGTGGGTTACCGTACGACGTGAAAAACCGAGGGAAATCCAAGCTGCTGGTGGGGCTGAGCCGAAATCGCGCTGGAAAATTCTGGCGCATCGCTGGGCAATTTTGGCAGGATTTTCATTAGTACCACTCTTGTCGTATCTTTATCTGCCGTGGGCGGCCGAAAACCGGGTGGGACAAACCTGGCTCTACGCCGACACCTCTGATTGGAACACCTTTTGGTTTGTGGTTGTTTCCCGAGAATGGTGGGGCCTGGTTCAAATGCCCGGTTCACTGCAAGCCTGGCTGGATGAATTGCTGCGGCTGTTCTGGCAGCAGGCCGAACAAATTTCGGCGGTTGGGGTGGTGTTGGGGCTGACGGGGCTGTTTGTTAACCGGCGCTACATCTGGTTGTTTGGCCCCCCGCTGGCAGCCTTTCTGTTTTTTGGCACCTCCTACAAAGTAGCCGATCTGGATAGCATGCTCATCCCGCTCACGCTGATGCTGTGTATTGGCATGGGGGCAGCCACCGGCTTTGTTATCAGAAACCTGGCGCGGCGTTTGATTGTTTTAATTCGATTGAAAGACCGGGATCTGCGAGGCAACAAATGGTTGAGCACCGCCATCCGGGCAACGTTTTCATTGGTGGTGGCCGCCGGCGCGTACTTTTTCTACCGGCCCCTGGCCGAGGCCAATTACGTTGCCGTCGATTTAAGCGCAGACTGGCAAGCTGTTGATTTGGTGGAGGAAGTGGTGGCCATAGCCCGGGCCGGCACCCCCCTGACCATCATCGGCCAGGATAACAGCGTACTGCCCGATTTTATCTACACTCAGGTTGCTCTGGGGCAGCCCGTCGAACCGCTCTCGACCACGGCACTCAGCCGGATGCCGGAAAACGACAGCATTGCCCTGCTGCAAAGCCGGCTGGCGGAAGGACGGCGGCTGCTGGTAGACATTGAAACCATCGAGCTTGGTTTCATCCCCTGGCTGTCGCAGGCCATCAAGCGAGAGCAGATTTTTCTGGCCCCCACCGGCCACCCCTATTTGTGGGAACTGCTGCCGCGTCCGGCCGGCAATATTCTGCCCAAAACTGAAGCGTGGACCGTGACTCCCGCCGGCCAATTTCTGGAGGGCAATATCTCGATGATTGCTTTCAACCAGCAACTGGTTAGAAAACGCACCGGCTGCTTTTTGCGCCTTACCCTGTTTTGGCGGACTGAAGCTCCGCTGGAAGAAGATTATTTTGTGGCCGTACAGCCGTTAGGCGGGGAAACGGTGCTCGATAAAAACGACCACCTGGCCCTGATGCGCGGCTTCCTGCCCTTCTCTCAGCTTGAAACCGGCGAGATTATTCGGGATGAGGTGGACTTGCTGGTGCGCCAACCGGCGGCCCTGCCGGGCGTAAATCTGGTGGTGAACCTCTATCAGGTGCAGGGAGACCAGTTTCCCACCTTTGGCGAAATTACACTGCCCATTACCATTGACCCCAACCAATGTTCCCTGCCCTGATTAGCAGGTAGCAGGGTTCAAGGACGCTTATTCGCCCTACTTCCCGGAGAAGAACCGTGTCAATCACGTTGATACAATCTGATGGCCTGCACATTGCGGCCAAAGCCACACCTCACCAACTTGCGGCTGACAAAACCCTGCTTCATTTTGCCGGAGGTTTTCTGGCCCAGCCACTGGCCGCATTAAATTCTGCTGATAATTCGCCTGAAAACCTGTCGCAACTGCTGCATCACGCCGGGTCAGACTATTACGGGCTGATAACCGCATTCCTTGTACTGGATGCCGAAATAACTGCCGTCGTTGATGATGAAGCCCGCGTTTTTCCCCTCGCCGCTTTTTTGAGCTACCGCTCCCGGCTGCCGCTGGAACGGGTTTCGCTGAACACCCTGCGACTGCCGCCGCTCAATCCCGACGGGCATTATATTTTTGCCGAAACAGAACCCGGCAGCCATTTAGCCGCGCGCGTCGATATCCACCCGGAATTAAAAGTGGCCGGCCACGTTCGCCTTGCGGTGAGCAACCCCGCCCAACCCCCACTTCGATTGCGCTCGGTGGAGCATCGCCTGGAACGACGGGTGTTGGAGGCGTCATTGCTTGAGACGGCCCTTGCCACGGCAAATGAGGCGTTGTCTGCGCAGGAGCAGGCTTCCCTCAAAAATCTTTTTGAGGGGTTGGTGGGGTAATCGGTTGTTACTTGTTACTCTGCTGAATAGATATCCTTGGAAAACAAAATCAAAATAACAGAGCCTCAGGATTGGCAACCTGTAACCTGAGACTCTGCGACCTGCAACCCTGTACCCCTTGCTACGGAAACACCCCCCGCTGTTCCAGCGCCTCGGCTACGCGAGCGACGGCCAGCATAAATGCTCCCTGTCGCATTGACACATTTCTGTCCCGGCTGAAATCGTAAACCTGCTCAAAGGCGTTATCCAGAAATCGATACAGATTGTCTCGCACCACCTCAATTTGCCACGGAAACGCTTGCAGCCCCTGCACCCACTCAAAATAACTGACAGTGACGCCGCCGGCATTGGCCAGAATATCGGGCACCACCACAATATCTCTGGCATCCAGAATTTTATCTGCGGTTGAACTGGTTGGCCCGTTTGCCCCCTCCACAATGAATTTGGCCTGAATCTTGTCGGCATTGAGTGAGGTAATCTGGTCTTCCAGCGCCGCCGGAATTAACACGTCACACTCCAGCGCCAGCAGCTCGTCGTTAGAGACCTGGTCAACGCCAAATTCCTGTTCACAGCCTGCCAGGGTGCGGGTGGGTGAGGTTCTGGTATATTCAAACAGTTTCTCGATGTCCAGCCCGTTGGGGTTGTAGTAGCCGCCGGAAATGTCGCTGATGGCCACAATCTTGCCGCCATCATTTTGCAGATAGTGGGCGGCCCAGTAGCCTACTTTGCCAAAACCCTGCACCACAGTGGCTGCTTCCTCTAGCGGTAAGTTGTGCCGTTTTAGCGTGCTTTCGGCAATAATGGCCACGCCCAGACCGGTGGCGTCGGCGCGGCCCTCGCTGCCGCCCATATTGATGGGCTTGCCGGTGACTATTTCCTGAGTGGCCTCGCCTTTAAGCATACTGTAGGTGTCGCTCATCCAGGCCATCGTGCGCTCGTCGGTGTTTACATCCGGGGCGGGAATATCCGTCTTGGGGCCAATGACGGGCATAATAGCATAGGTGTATCGCCGGGTCAGGCGGCGCAGCTCATTTTCTGACAGGGTGCGGGGGCTGACACAAATGCCACCTTTGGCCCCGCCGTAAGGCAGGTCGAGCACGGCGCATTTCCAGGTCATCAGTTGGGCCAGGGCAGTCACTTCTTCAATAGTAACATCGGCGTGGTAGCGCACGCCGCCCTTACAGGGGCCACGCACGCTGGTGTGCTGCACACGATAACCGGTGTACACTTCTATGCTCCCGTCATCGGATTCTATGGGCAGTGACACGGTGAGCGACCGTTCGCAGGTTTGCAAAATTTTGTAGATGTTTGGATCCAGATTTAGCAATCGTGCGGTATCATTTAGATGATTTTGGGCGGAGTAGAGCATGCGCATGCCCGGCGAATCCTGGATTTGGGCCTTGATTTCTACGCCATCTTTTGTTACAGGGGGTGCTAATGTCATTTTTATTTCCTTTCAAACGTCATTGTTTGCCTGGCTTCATACTTGAAGTTCCCGATGAGTATACCATGGAGAAAATAGTTGTGCCAGAGAAAACAAGTCGCAGGGGGGCAGGGAGCAGGGGAGCAGGGGCAGGATGATTCATCGTTCATCCTTGTTGTTATCTACATCTTGTGTAATCGAGTGATGGTGGTACTACATCTGGTATGGTTCGCTACACCAACCTCAAAGGTACTTTACGGACAGAATGAGTTGTGTTATAATATTATGGTAAGTTGTGCGGATTGTTTTGCATCGAGAAACGGGGGCACCCATGGCAGTATCTTTGGAATTAGCAATTTCCGCCATTAAGGCGGGCCGCAAGCATGAAGGGCGTCAACTGCTCAACCTGCTTATCCAGCAGAACCCAAACAATGAGATGGCCTGGTTGTGGATGAGCAGCGTGGTTGATACTGATGAACAGCGGGCGCGTTGTTTGTATCACGTGCTCTCCATTAACCCGACCAGCCAGTTGGCCCACAAAGGATTGCAGGTGCTGGGTATTGTGGTTTCAGATTCCCGGCCGGTACGGGTGCCTCGTGATTCTCAGCCTATTCACATTCCCAGGCCCACCACGCCGGCTCCGGCAGCAGAATTGCCACCACAACCTGCGGCTGATGGGCAAGCATCGGCCCAAACCTCCGATGCCGAAACCCGCCGGCCATTTCTTATCGACCCCAACACAATCACTCAGGAACTTCCATTTACGCCGGTCCACGCCTCTGCGCCGCAGAAAGAAGTGATTCAAGCCTCTCCGTCCATTTTGGCTTTAGATGTGGAAGCGGCGGGGGGTGAGGGGAAATCAGCGCCGCCGTTGGCTGTTGAATTGCCTGTTTCCGGGTTGGAAGAGAGGCAGCCCATTCCTGACCCGGTGACAGCATCTGCTTTTAACGCAATAATTTCACCGGCAGAAGAAGGCAATCAACCGGCGGAGTCAATAGCATCCAGCGTGACGCAAAAGCTGCCTGAGATATCGAATCCGGCTGTGCCCAGCCCTCCGGCAGAGCAAACGGCAACCACGCGCAAGATGCCGTTGGAACCGGAGCCAAACCAGATCCCGCCAGAGAAACAATTTGATGCGGACGCGGCAAAAGAGGAAACGCCTTCCACTCGAACCTCGCCTGATTTGATTTTGGTTATACCTGAAGAAGAAACACAGGTGTTACCTGTGTACGACAGTGCAGAAACAGATATGGCGGTGTCATCAAAATCTGACGCGGCAGAAGAACAAACCGTTGAGGCGGTTGCTCACCCGTTTCCGCCGGCAGCCACGGCAAATTCAGGTGGAACCACTCCCGCTGAATCTGAGAAATCTGAAAAGCCGCTCTCAAATGCTGCGCCGGTGGTGGCCGCCGCTGCTGTTGCGGCCGGATCGGTAATTCGGGCGGCGGCCACGCCGGAGCAGCCCGCCAAAACCCGGGAAGTCGATTCTAGTCCTGTGCCGGTCGTGGCATCCACTCCAACGGCACAGCCGGCGCCAGGGCAGCAGCCCCATCAAAATGGACACGCATTACCTCCGCCACAGCCGCAACCTGAGCAGGCTTTGCCGGGAAGTATGCCTCAGCAAGTGGCCAGCAATCCACCCCCACCACCCAATATCCCGCTGGAAACCCGGCCATCGGAGCCGATTTTGGTTAATTATCCTGACCCCAATTTAGGCCTACCCCACTCCGGACAGATGGGGTATTATGCCCCCCAGCAGCCACCGGTTACCCCGCCCAGTGGCCCGGTGCTCGTTCAAAATCCGCAAAATCCGCAATATCCGCAATATCCGCCACAACCGCTGCCGCCGCCGCCACAAATTCATGCCGGCGCAACAATGGGCATGCCGCTGCCCCCGTCGCACGGCTACCGGCCCCCGTCGGAGCCGGTGCCGGTAATTCATCCTCAAAATTCAATGGGATTGGTGCTTTACGGTCAGCCTCAATTTCAACAACCGGCCCCGCAAGGGATGCCGGCCCCGCAAGGAATGGGCGTCCATTCAAACGCAACCATGCTGATGCCCACTATGAGCGAGGCCGAAGCGCGGGCCCGTCTTAACGGACAGGCTATTCCGACCACCAGCGCCGCTGCTATGGCGCTGCAAAGCGGCGCCGGCTGGCCGGCTCACGACCCGTTTGCTATGTTGGGCGCTGCCCCGGCAGATGCCGATTTTGAAGATGAAGAGGATGACGGTGAAATTAATATTTTGGCCGTTATCATCTTTGGTACGCTGTCCATAACAGCTCTGGGAGGATTGGGAATGTTATTGCTGCTGATATTTTTTACGCCCACAGGGTAACCGGCTGTAGCTTGATTCAGGCAGCCAGAGCCATCGGCCAATATCGTTTCAAACGCCACACTAATTCCTGACGTGAAAGAAGTAACTCGTAGCGGGTGCCGTCGCCGGCTTCGGCCAGAATATGGCGCCCGCTTTCTGTTTCCCACTGCCGGCCCACTGCAATCAACGGGCAGCTTTTTCCTCGCCAGGTCAATTGAGTTGGGTGGGTGTTGCCGTCCTGGTCTATTGAGGCGGTAACGCTAATCAAGTCATTTGAAAATTGTGGATGTACCATTGTTTTTTGCCCCATGCTATTTATTCCATCAATATTTGACATTATACCGATTAGTCTTATGTCACCCGGAAAGAGCAGGATTTTCGGAATTAAAGAATTCTTATCCTGTTATTCAGAAAATCCTGCTCTACACGATGGGGACAAAAACGCATTTCAATTAAATCGATATAA
>CAYWSS010000243.1:0-8099 GCA_964460505.1 uncultured Caldilineaceae bacterium
CCATTTACCATTTTTTTACTACTCAAATGCACAACTTAATTAATTCTCATTCCTATAAGACAAAATACCACAGTATTGGCTGCATTTTTGTACAGATTCAGTAAACCCGGCGCTGTGGCCGGTCTCCAACCGAGCCACCTAAGCGGGCGCGGTCAGGAGACCGGCCACAGCGCGATTCTGGCGGGTTCACAGAACTTGTACGCATTTTTTGATGGGTTGGTAACTGGAGGCAAACCGCATACCGACGAAAATCCGTCGTTCATCGTATGGTAAGGAGGTTTCAACAGCTCAATGTGGGTTGAGAATAAAAAAAGGCCGCGTTCAAGGACGCGGTCTTTTTGACTATCAACAGGAAAATTTGAGATTACAGGTTTTTAATTACGGCGCTGGCAAACTCGCTGGTTTTTACTTTTGTAGCGCCTTCCATCTGGCGGGCAAAATCGTAAGTAACAACCTTTTGGATAACCGTCTTTTCGTATGCGGTGCGAATCATGTCTGCGGCTTCGCGCCAGCCGATGTATTCCAGCATCATGACACCGGAGAAGAGCAGGCTGCCGGGGTTTACTTTATCCAGATTTGTGTATTTGGGGGCAGTGCCGTGGGTGGCTTCGAACAAGCCCACGAAATCTCCGATGTTAGCGCCGGGGGCAATGCCTAATCCGCCAACCTGAGCCGCCAGGGCATCGCTCAGATAATCGCCGTTGAGGTTGGGCGCGGCCAGCACGCTAAATTCTTTGGGGCGCAGCAATATGTGCTGGAAGATAATATCGGCAATGCGGTCTTTAATGACCACCACGCCTGCGGGCTGCTGGCCGTTATATTTGTCCCACAATTCGTCTTCGGTGATGACAACGCCGCTAAACTCTTCTTTGGCCAGCTCGTAGCCCCACCTTCGAAAGGCTCCCTCGGTAAATTTTTGGATGTTTCCTTTGTGAACCAGGGTAACATTTTTGTGGCCGTAATCCAGAGCGTGTTGAATGGCTTTGCGAACCAGGCGCTTGGTGCCAAAGGGGCTAATGGGCTTAATGCCAATCCCGGCCTCGTCAAAGAATTTGGCGCCCAGTTCTTCGCGCAGAAATTTGGCCAGTTTGGCATTTTCGGGGGTGCCGCTTTCGTACTCGATGCCGGCGTAAACATCTTCGGTGTTTTCGCGGTAGATGATCATATCTACCAGCTCGGGGTGTTTAACCGGGCTGGGGATGCCTTGATACCAGCGCACCGGACGGACACAGGCGTATAGATCCAATTCCTGGCGCAGGGTAACGTTGAGGCTGCGGAAGCCACCGCCGACGGGGGTGGTTAACGGGCCTTTGATGCCCACAATAAATTCACGCATGGCGTCAAAGGTTTCTTGTGGCATATAATTGCCGTCGTACAGTTTCGCGGCTTTTTCGCCGGAGTAGATTTCCATCCAGGCGATTTTGCGTTGGCCGCCATAGGCAGCTTGCACGGCGGCGTCCCAAATGCGTTTGCTGGCGGTGGTAATATCGTAGCCAATGCCATCACCTTCAATAAAGGCAAGGATGGGGTTATCCGGAACATTTAGCTGGTTGCCCTCAATGGTTATTTTGTTACCATCCTGAGGCACTACAATTTTGTCAAAAGCCATTTAGTTTACTCCTCGTTGTATGTTATATGATTGTACGGGGGCAGGTATTTTACTGTCTGGGCAACAGATTGTCAACGTTTGTTAATTAATATCGTTATGACGTATCATCTCAAAAAGCAGGGGGGGGATGCTGCGGCCGGTTTCCTGACCGCGCCCGGTGGCGGCCTGGTCGGAGACCGGCCGCAGCATCCCCAAAAAATTGAGAAAGCACGTTATGATCGCTGCCGCGATTGGAATACATCCAACTCCAGGTCCGTTGCAATCCGCTTGCGAAAATCCTCATCATCCATACTGAATAATTGACCGTTGGAATCCTGGGCAAACTTGCTTGCCAGCCACAGAATTGCCTGTCCCGGTTCAGTTGATGGTCGAAGCTGACCCTGGTCGTGCCAGTTTTGCCATGTGGCTACCAACGGAAATTGTTGGGTAGGGGTGCGACGCATCTCTGTTTGCATTTGGGTATCTACAATACCGGGACGGAAGGTGGTAGCCACTACTCCGGTGCCGTCTATTTCGGCGGCCAGGGTTCCGCTAAAGCGCTCCAGGGCTGCTTTGCTGGCGGTGTAGGCACTGGCCCCCTGCAGGTTGGCTTCTGCCGCGCCGGATGAAACGTTAATGACCCGACCGCTGCCCCGTTCCAGCATATGTGGCAGGACCGAACGGACGCAGAGGTAAGGGCCTATGACGTTTACGGCAATGAGCCGCTGCCACGCTTTAGGCGATGTTTCCCATACGTTGCCTAAGGGCTGAATGACGGCAGCATTGTTTACCAGGATGTCAACCCGGCCAAAGGCGCGCAAGATAAGCACCAGTAAATGGTCAACCTGAACTAAATCGGCAACATCGGTGGGGATTGCCAGGGCTTTGCCGCCACGCTGTTTTATCTGGTCGGCAACACCGCTAATTTCGCCCCGAGACCTGGCGGCCAGCACAACCGCTGCGCCGGCCTGGGCCAGGGCTAGTACTGTGGCTTTGCCTATGCCCCGGCCGGCTCCGGTAACAATAGCTACCTGACCTTCTAATAGATGATCGGTACTCATAAAAATTCTCCTCCTCAAAATAAGCAATCGTAGGATTATAACCAAAGCGCTCCCCTGCGACAAATTGCAAATTGGTGACGATATGTTCACTCTATCTATTTTGTGATAAAATGATGAATACCGGAGCGCACTCTATGGAAAATAAGAAGAAATCTCGAGCACAACTGGAGGCCGAATTAGTTGAAATGCAGCGGCGCATTTCAGAATTAGAGGAATCCAGAGACTCGTTGCAAGAGGCGTACAGCAGCCTGAAAAAAAGGGTTAGCGAGCGAGCCGCCGAACACTCTCGGGCCAACATTATCTTGATGCAAGAGGTGGCCGAACGGATGGGGGTGGAAATTGCATTGGCCAAGGAGCGCAAGTTGTTGCGTACCCTCATTGATAATATTCCGGATTTTATATATGTGAAAGATTTGGAACATCGGCTGTTGATGAACAATACCGCCCACATGCAAGTTTTGGGGGTGGACAAGCAAGAAAATGTAATTGGCAAGACTGATTTGGATTTCTTTCCAAAACGGTACGCCGAACAATATATATCTGATGAAGAGATTATTTTTCAAACAGGCCAACCACTGCTTGAAAAGGATGAACCGTATATCAAAGCTAATGGAGAGCAAGCCTGGGGTGTAACCAACAAAATTCCATTGCGGGATGAACACGGCAAAATTACCGGATTGGTTGGTATTAGTAGAGATGTTACCGAGCGCAGGCATCTGGAGCAGCAGTTGTTACATTCGCTGGAGCAGCGCAACCGGCAGGTTCGGCTGTCAGTTCAGTTGGCCGGGGATATTGCTGCCGCAGCCGATTTGACAACCCTCTATCAGCGGGTAGTCACTCAAATTCAAAAGCAGTTTGGATATTATCATACTCAGTTATTGCGATACAGTGACAATGATAAATCGCTAAGATTGGTGGCCGGATTTGGTGAAGTTGGGCTGGAAATGATTGCTCAGGGACACTCGATGCCACTGGGCGAAGGGTTAACCGGCATGGCTGTGCTGACCGGAGCCTCTGTATTACGCACCAACGTTTCTGCCGACCTCCATTGGCGGCCGCAGCCGCTCTTGCCCGGCACCAAAGATGAGATGGCCGTACCGATTAAACTGGGCCGGGAAAGCGTTGAGGTGCAAAAAACCGTACTTAAATATTTTATTGATAATAAATTTGATGGAATAGCCATCACCCCCATCGACCCAAAAGAAATTGCCCCTGTCACAAGGCAAGCGCTGGATCATGGAATCCCGGTAATTTCCACCTTCGATATGGGGGCAGAAAATCAAACCGCAATGGTTTGTGCCGACGATTACAATATGGGCTTCTCGCTGGGCCAGGCGGCCGGACGCTGGGCAGTGGATCATATTCCAGCCGGACATCCGTTGAAATTGGGGATATTAAACTACCGGGTTATCCCCCAGGTATATGAACGTGAAAAAGGTATTATTGCCGGGCTGCACGCTACGTTTGGGGAAAATATTAAAACTATTGACAGCGAGGAAGCTACTGATTCTACACGCGGGCTGTCTGCGTCGGAACGTTGGCTTCAGGCATACCCTGATTTAAATATGATTCTTGGCATTAATGATAGTGGCGCCCTGGGTGCCCACCAAGCCGTCATTGCCGCGGGTAAAAATTCGCCTGAGCGCTTTTTTGTGGGGGGGGTTGATGCCATTGATGAAGCCATAGCTGCAATTAGTGAGTGCGGTGCCTTTCAGGCCGCCGTTAGCCAACCTCCTCAAGATGCTGGTAACCGGATGATAGAAACTTTGGTTGCGGCTGTTGGCAACAAGCCATTCAACAAGATTACCACTATTGGGGGCGCACTGGTGACACAGGATAATGTGGAGGAGTGGAATCTGACCCGCAAAAAAAATGCCCCCTTTGCGCCGCATCCGCCTCCAATGGATTTTGTCCGGCCGGCCTCTACCTGCAAAATTGGCCTGATTGTAATGAATCTGGACAATCCGTTTTTTGAGAAACTGGCCGAAGGGGCCGCTGAAGCCGCCGCGCAGCTTGGGGTTGAGTTAGTGGTCAACGACCCCAAACATATTTTGGGGGTATTAGATGTTCAAACCGATATGCCGGGCTTGCTGGGCAAAGCTGATCAACTGGCGCTTGAAGGGTTATGCGGCCAAATTGCCGCCGCAATTGAAGGCACCCGCCTGCGCCGGGAAATGGCAGAACGGTTGCGGGAACGGGCCCAACTTCTTAAACAGGTGCAAAAGCAAAATGTCTATCTGTCTGCCCTGCACGATACCACGCTTGATTTAATGAACCGGTTAGACCTGTCAGATTTGTTGCAGGCCGTGATCAGCAGGGCCTGCCAATTACTCAACTCCAAACACGGCTTTATTGCGCTGGTAAATTCGGAAGAAAACGTGCTGGAGGTCAGGGTTGCTGTAGGGCTGTACAAGAACCTGATAGGCTTACAGATGAAGCCCAACGAAGGGTTGGCCGGCGTTGTTTGGCAAAGCGGAAAACCCCAGGCCATCAACCACTACGATACCTGGACGGAACGTTCAAGTGCCGCCGGCCTGGGTATAATCAGGGCAATTTTAGGCACTCCCCTCAAGTTTGGTGACCATGTTGTGGGCACACTGGCCGTAGTTTATGGCTTTGATACAGATTTTATTTTTGGAGAAGAAGAAATTTCCATCCTCAACCGCTTTGGGCAACTTGTGTCAGTGGCGGTAGAAAACGCGCGTCTTTATGGCATTGAACATGCCCGGCTGCAAGACCAGGCTCGCCGGGCTGAGCAGTGGCGCCATATGCAAGAAATATCATCTGCATTAAATGCTTCGCTTGATTTGGAAAGCGTGTTGAGCGACGCTTGTGAGATGTTTGTAAAGCTAATTGATATAGACCATTGCGGCATTATTTTGTTTGAGAATGACAGCACACCTGGAACTGTTGTAGCAGAATATCCCGAAACGAACATACCTGGCGAAGATATGCCACTCCAACCGATTATTCAATCAGTCCTCGAACGGGGAAAATTATTTGTTTGTACAGATATTAAGGGCCATCCAGCCTTATCCAGAGATACTTTTTTTAAACAACTGGGGGTCAGGTCTGTCTTGCTTGCCCCGCTAATGATGCACGGACAAATGATAGGTTCAATAGGGTTGGATGCTACGGGCAAAACCCATCACTTTTCCGATGAGGAACAAAAAATGTGTCTGGTCCTGGCCGACCAGATTGCAATTGCCGTAACAAATGCGCATACGTATATGGCCGAGCGAGTGTCTCGCAAACGAGCCGATACCCTGCGTGAGGCAGCCTCAACGCTGGGGCAATCGCTCGATTTGAAAGAGGTATTAGCTCAAATTTTGGCGCAGTTAGAGCGTGTTATTCAATACGACAGCACCTCGGTCATTTTACGTGATGGGGAATTTTTCAAAATTGTCGCTACCCGGGGCTTCTCAAATCCCTCCGGAGTAGAAAAACTTAGATTTCACCTGAATTCAAGTAAGCACCTCCAGGAAATTACTAATTCGTACCAGCCGTTGGTTATTGGCGATACCAATCATTTTGAGGGTTGGGTCCGTCGTGGGCCAACAACCATCAGAAGTTGGATTGGCGTGCCGCTGCTGGTTTCCGGGGAATTGATAGGGGTATTGTCTGTTGATCACCTGTCGCCAAATTTTTATAACCGGGACGATGGGAAATTAGTAAAAATTTATGCCGATATGGCCTCGCTGGCCATTGCCAATGCCCGCCTTTACGAGCAAGCGCAGCAGGAGATTGCAGAACGCAGGCAAACCGAAATTGCCCTGCAAAAGGCCAAAGAAGCTGCGGAAACCGCCAATAAAGCCAAGAGTGACTTCCTGGCCAACATGAGTCACGAACTCCGTACACCGCTCAACGCCATTATTGGATACAGCGAAATGCTGCAAGAAGATGCAGAAAAAATGGACCTGGACGAGTTTAGCGACGACCTGCGGAGGATTAACACCGCGGGCAGCCACTTGCTTCATCTCATTAGCGATATTCTGGACCTTTCCAAAATTGAAGCCGGTAAAATGGACCTGTTTATGGAAAACCTGGATGTTGCGATGCTGGTTCGGGACGTGGTTTACACCGTTCAGCCGATGGTCGAAAAAAACCGGAACAGCTTGACTGTGGAGCATCCCGCTGATATCGGTTCGATGGTGGCCGATATAACAAAAGTGCGTCAGGGCTTATTTAACTTGTTAAGTAACGCCGCAAAATTTACAGAACAGGGAACAATTACTTTAACGGTTAAACGCGCGGAAATGTCAATACCAGGCCAATCGAAAAACCCGGACCCCCAGCCCTGCATCGTTTTTCGCGTCGTTGATACCGGCATCGGGATGAGCCCCGGGCAAAAAAGTAACCTGTTCCGGGAATTCACGCAGGCAGATTCCTCCACTACCAGAAAATATGGAGGCACGGGTTTGGGGTTGGCAATCACCCGCCGGTTTTGTCATATGATGGGCGGAGATGTCATTGTAGAAAGTAAAATGGGGCAGGGGTCAGACTTTTCTATGGTTTTGCCGGTTATTGCCGGTGGCCAGTATTTGATGCAGTCGATACCCGATAGCGATGAGGAATTTTCAGCCCAGCTTCCATCTTTTTTAAATTCAGGCGAATCCGCAACAGTGTTGGTGGTTGACAATGACCCCTCGGTACGTGATTTAATGGAGCGGTATCTGACCCGGGAAGGCTTTAAAGTTGAAGCTGCTTCCGCCGGTGCAGAAGCGCTGAGACTGGCTCGGGAAATTCATCCGGCGGTCATTACACTGGACGTGGTAATGTCTGACATGAATGGCTGGGATGTGTTGGCAGCCTTAAAGGCAGACCCCCAACTGGCCGGTATTCCCGTGATAATGCTCACAATGGTTGACGATAAAAACAAAGGATTTACGTTGGGAGCGTCCGATTACCTCACCAAGCCCATTGACCGCGACCGTTTATTGGCCGCCTTAAAAAAACATCAATGCGGCGTGCCGGCTGATTGCACGGTGTTGGTTGTAGAGGATGATTCTTCTGCCAGAGAAATTATGTGCCGAACTCTAAGAAAAGAAGGTTGGACTGTTGCCGAAGCGGAAAACGGACAGGCGGCTCTGGAATTGGTAAGGGCCAGTTCTCCCCAGTTAATTTTGTTGGATTTGATGATGCCCCGGATGGATGGGTTTGAATTTTTAACTGCCTTGCGAAAAGAAAAACGATGGCGGGCAATTCCTATTGTGGTGGTAACTGCCAAAGATATTACGCCGGAGGATAAATTATTCTTAAACGCATCTGTGGAAAAGGTACTAAAAAAGGGGGCCTACAGCCGCGACGAGTTGCTGTTAGAGGTACATAAACTGGTGCTTGGTCACGCGCCCGGCGGTTAGCACACGACGGCGTAAGTTTTTTGATAGTGTACGTGCTGCGTATTAAAACCTTCCTTACGCAGTGCGATATACTCCATACGAGTCAACCCC
>CAYWSS010000244.1:0-8034 GCA_964460505.1 uncultured Caldilineaceae bacterium
AAATCGCGACAAGCGACATAAAAAAGCGTTCCTGAAAAAGTGTCCGGTAGTGAAAAAAAACCAGGCTAAAAATTGCATTGCTAAATCACTTGCAATTCCTACCTGCACGATTATAATCGAATAAAATGGATATTATTGGAAATAATCAGGAAACAACATTTGGACAGGATTTACATGATTGTCTTTTTATTTTTATCGGCTCTCTGGTAGTTTGCAGGATCGCTCTATAAAACGTATTATCTGCCACGAATTACACTAATTTTTTATTTTTTCGTGTTAATTCGTGCAATTCGTGGCAAATTCTTTACTTTGATCCTGCGAAATCCTGTAGAACCTTTTTATCCTGTAAATCTTGTTAATCCTGTCCAAATTTCAAATTTCTGATAATGTTTGTTGAGGATAGGGAGAATGGGAAAAAGAAGAAGTCGCAAGGAACAAACCGCCGAAGACATTATCAGACGCTATCACAGCGGCTACAGAGAATTTCCCGGCGTTATCATTATCGAAACATTTAATCTTTCCAGGAAACGGCTGTACGGCATTAATTTTGACGGCGCCACATTAATGGGCTGCGACTTCTCCAAATCCTACATGAAAAAATCCAACTTTAACGCAGCCAACCTGCGAAACGCAAACCTGAAGGGGGTCGACCTGAGCAAGGCCACGCTGACCGGAGCCGATTTTCGGGGTGCTTCCTTACAGTCTGCCAACCTGAGCGGGGCCGATTTTCGCTGGGCCAACCTGGAAGGAGTTAATCTGGCGGGGGCCAACATTTCGGGGGCTAATTTTGATGGGGCTAATCTTAAAAACGCCAACTTAAAAGACACAAACCCCGGAAAACTGTGGTGGAAAGCCAACCTGCAAGAGGCCAAATTAGAGGGCACCATCTTACCCGACGGCACCGTATTTGGGCAGGCCCTGACCGGGGAGAATAAATAAATCTGATGAATCCAATATACCTGACTACAGACCTGCCCGGTATTGGCGGGCAGCTAAAAGTGATTCCGGAAGATTTTATAGTTGAGGAAATGCCGCGTTACCCGGCCTCCGGCCAGGGGCAGCATGTTTTTGCTGTTATCGAGAAACGCGGTATCTCCACCTACGCCGCTATGAGAAAAATAGCGCAGGCCCTGAAACTATCCTCGCGTGACATTGGCTGCGCCGGGCTAAAAGACGCCCACGCCATCACCCGTCAAACCATATCGATAAATCTGGTCACGCCCGAGGCTGTCACTGCCCTCAACCTGCCGAACATCAAAATTCTCAGTGCCGAGCGGCATCACAACAAACTAAAAACCGGCCATCTCTCCGGCAACCGTTTTGTCATTCGGGTGCGGGATGTACCCGAAACCTGCCTGCCCGCCGCCAAAGCCATTGTAGCTCGATTGCAGGAAAAGGGCGTGCCAAATTTCTTTGGGGCGCAGCGTTTTGGCAACCGGGGCAACACCGACCGTCTGGGCGAGACGTTAATCAGGAACGATACCGCTCAATTTGTGGACGAATATCTGGGCAAGCCCCAACCCCAGGAACTGCCCCCAATTCAGGCCGCCCGCCGGCTGGTTGATGAACGACGCTGGGCCGAGGCCATGGAGATGTGGCCCGCGCGGCTGCCCGATGAAAAACGCTCCATCGAAGCGATTATTAAGGCAGAGGGACAACTGGAGGCCGCCATTAAAGTACTCAACAGAAAAATGAAAAGCCTGTTTGTATCGGCCTTTCAATCCAAACTGTTCAATATTTTGCTGGCCCAGCGGCTGGAATCTATCGACAAACTTGAAGAGGGCGACGTTGCTTTTATTCACGGAAAAGGGGCCGCATTTCTGGTTACCGATGCCTCGGTAGAACAGCCCCGCGCCGACCAGTTCAAAATCAGCCCCTCCGGCCCGCTGTTTGGGCCAAAAGCGCTGCCGGCCGCGGGAAAACCGGGGCTGCGAGAGCAGGCCATTTTGGCAGAATACAAGCTCTCTCCCCAGGATTTTACGGTGTCCGGCGTAAAGGTTCGCGGGGCGCGGCGACCCTACCGTTTTGAATTAAAAACGCCCAACATCTGGTTCGATGATGGGCTGATGATTTCTTTTGAGCTGCAGCCGGGGGCGTATGCCACCACAGTTATGTCCGAAATTATGAAAAACAAGTAGTTCAGTTCGAAGGAAATCTATAGAGCTTCACCTAATCCATTGGTCAGTATGGATGTTAAGAAAAAGAGCTCTACAGGATTTCGCAGGGTCAAAGTAAAGAATTTGTCACGGATTGCACAAATTAACACGAAAAAATAAAAAATCAGTGAAATTAGTGTAATTCGTGGCAGATAACACGTTTTTTATAGAGCGATCCTGCAAACTACCAGAGAGCCAGAAAAAGGAGTATTTGGGTAACTTTTATCGATCTGGACAGTTGTATACCCAAGCCGAACTTCAGACGTATGACCATGATTTTACCAGTTTGGCTGAAGGGGCCATCATTCCTCACGCCATTTATGATCTCAAACGAAATACAGGCTACATCCACTTTAGACCCCCACCTGGCCGGCCCGGTGCAGGCTGTCCTTGACGCCACCCTGACCCACATTCGCTTTCTGCAACTACCCTTAGTTTATCACAGAGGCGAAGCTTTTTCTTGCCTTTCAAAGATATGGGTAATCACCAGTCCCTGCAAGAAGCCCAGGCCACTTTATTTGGAATGTATCAACCGGATGCCAACAAATGGGTTCATCTATTGCACCCGCTGCTCAATCAAGCCTTGGCTGTCTTGGGCAAATTGCCGGCTTGCGAGACCACAGAGTTAGAAAAGACAAAATACAAAATTGAAAAAAGGGCTTTCGTGATAAGGTTATAGAAATTTGTTGTGGTTTACACAATTTCAGGTTACACTTTAGCCTTGGCACTATGACCCCATTTAAATCTCTGTAATGTCTAAGGAGCAGCCAATGATTCGACCATCTATCGATCAACAAGTAACGTTTCTTTATACCCGCAATTTGGTAAAAACAGCCCGTTTTTATGAAGAAGTAATGGGGCTGTCACTGGTGCTGGATCAGGGGAGTTGCCGCATCTATCGCGTTAGCAGCGACGGATTCCTTGGCTTTTGCCGGCGGGACACTGCACCGGAGGTGCCACAAGGGATCATCTTCACTTTTGCCACCCGCGAAGTGGACGCCTGGTACCGGTATCTTCAAGAGCAGGGGGTTGATTTTGAGAAGCCTCCCGCGCACAACCCCGATTACAACATCTACCACTGTTTTCTGCGGGATCCCAACGGCTATCTGCTGGAGATACAGGAGTTTCGTAATCCGGCGTGGGCGGCGCACAGAGAAAGATAAAAATCAAAAACCTGTGTGTATCTTGTATGGCTACTCGTAGGCCAGCACTTCCCGGACGGTGATGCGAGCGGCGTTCCAGGCCGGGATAAAACTGGCCACCGCCGACAGCACCACCACCACCGCCAGCCACAGCAGCGCCCCGGTGATGGAAAAGGTGTGCGTCAGCGGCGAATTTAAAAACGACTGGCCGATGGCGTTGCCCAGCAGCCGGCTGAGCGGGAAGGCCAGCGCCGTGCCCACCGCCCAACTGATCACGCCAATGATCACCCCTTCGGTGATGAACACCTTCAGCACAGAGCCGTTGGACGCGCCGATAGCGCGGATCACCCCGATTTCGCGGGTGCGTTCCAGCACGTTGATGCTCATAGTGCCCATCAGCCCCAGGCCGCCAATGGCCGCCAGCAAAAAAGCCATTACCAGCAGCAGCACAATGATCACCTCAAACATGGCTTCGGTTTCGCCCATTTCTTCGGTCATTTTGCTGGTTACGCCGACGTCCAGGCCAATCCGCTCAAAGTGCGCTTCCAAGGCCCGCACCATGGCAGATTCGCCCTCCATCCCCGGTTGGTCAATGGTGGTAAACACCCAGTCGGCGCGGCCGGTGTCGTGTGCTTCACGGGCGTAGTGGGGGTAATTGGCAAACATGGTGCCAACCGGCATGCCCCCGGTAACAATGCCAACCACCCGCCAGGGACGATCCCGCCCTTTTATTTTGAGCGTAATTTCATCACCCAGTTTAATGTCCGGCTCATCGCGTAGCACAATAGAGTTGAGCACCACCGCGTTGGTGTCGTCCGGCCGCAGCCAGCGCCCCTCAATAACGGTGGGGTTGATCAGTTTGGTGTCGGCGGGGGGGGCAAACAGGATCAGGTTGTCGCTGCTGGTGTCATCGGGCCGAATGCGGCGCGCGTTGGAAAAGCCCCAGGTTTCCGCCTCTTTTATGCCCGGCACACTTTTGGTTTCGCGGATGATACGTTCGGTGCGGTAGCCGTGCTCAAATTGAACGGCCACATCGTACCGAAAGTAGTCGAGCCAACTGGCCATGGTATCCAGCAAAGAAACACGCAGGTTGAAGACCGTTACAAAGATAGCTCCACCCAAAATCAGGGTGATCAGCGTCAGCGCCAGCCGCCCTTTGCGTCGAAATGTGTTACGCAGCGAAATTAGCAGGGGCCGCGAAATGCGGCGGCGTAACAGCCGTGCTTTTTGAATTTTCAGCAACAGCCGGTCGATGATTGAATTGCCAAAACGCCCGCTGCCCAGCCCATATTCGCTGATGGCTTCCCGGACCGTAATGCGGGTGCCCATCAACACCGGGTACAGGCCGGCCACAATTGGCACAACCAACCCGACTCCAATTTGCAGCAGCAAGACCTCGGTGGGCAGGCGCAGGCTGGTGACATCAAAATTAAGAAAGCCGGCAATGAGTTTGCTAAACAGGTAAGCGCCGCCGGCGCCCAGCGGCACGGCAATGAGCAGGGCCAGCACCCCATAGGCAATGACCGTAACCAGATACAGGCTGACCACCTGATAGCCGCGAGCGCCCACCGCCTTCATCATGCCAATTTGCCGGGTTTGCTGGGCAATCAGCGCCGAGACGGTGTTGACCACCAGGAAGCTGCTGAGCAGAAGAGCCAGCACCGCCAGCGCCCCCATCATGGCAGAGATGGCCTGGATCATGGGGTCTAAAAAGATGTGCTTGCCCGGCTGCGGCACAAAAGCGAACCAGATGTTACGCCCGGAGTCTTCAATTTTGTCGCGCACTTTTTCAGTGACCGCCCGAATGTATTCTATGTCGTCGGCGTTTTCGGCCACGGTGAAGCGGATTTCGTTGTAATTGCGTTCCTGGTCCAGCCAGTCCAGGGTGTCGGTGGTCATGTAACCCACGGTCACGCCATCAAAGGTGTACATTTGGGCGTTCAGATCGTGGGCCAGGCCGGCAATGCGCATTTGTCGAATTTTGCCGTCGGGTGTTTTCACTGTCAGGATGTCGCCCTCTTGCGCATTAATCAGCCCCAGCCCGGAACGTTCTATGAGCAGTTCTTTGTCGGGGGGCGGCCACGCGCCGCTCTCCGGGCTGAACTGGTCAATTTTGATGTCGTCAAAATCGGGGATGGCCGAAGCCCACAGAATTCGCCAGTCCTTGCCCACTTTTACGCGCAGCGATACCCGGCGGCGGGCTTCGGCCTGGTCAATTTCGTGCATGTTTTTAACGGCGTCAACTACGTCATCGCCAAAGGCATCAAAGGTAATAATGGTGGCGTTTGCCGGATTGGTAGCCAGGTAGGTGTTGCTCAGGTCGCGGGAGAGGATAATCTGTGAACTGGCAATGGTCCCTACGGCAAACACGCCCACCGCCACGCTCAACACTACTACCAGGGTCCGGCTTTTATTCAGCCACAAGTCGCGCATAACTTTGCGCCAGCGGGGGTTGATAAATTTACGCATGGCTGCCCTCCACAGACAGGTTGGGGGCGCTTTCCGGCTGAACCGGCCGCCTTTCACTCAGGGCAGCCTGCAAGCCGGATTTGGTGCGCCGTCCCCGATAGATTTCGCCGTCAACTAAAACCACCGTGCGGAAGGCGCGCTCGGCCAGGTCCATATCGTGAGTTACCATTAAAATAGTTTTGCCGCCGGCCACCAACTCGCTGAACAGTTTAAAGATGGCATCCGATGTGACCGAATCCAGGTTGCCGGTGGGTTCATCGGCCACAATGATGGGCGGGTCGTTGGCCATAGCCCGCGCAATGGCCACGCGCTGCTGCTGCCCGCCGGAGATGGCGGTGGGCAGTTTGTAGGCATGGTCAACCATGTCCACCTGCGACAGCAAGTGGAGGGCGCGTCCTTCACGCTCGGCCATACGAAAAACGTTGCAAAAGTCCATCGGCAGCATCACGTTTTCAACCACGGTCAGGGTGGGCAGCAGTTGAAAGAACTGAAATACCACGCCCACGTTTTTGCCGCGCCAGACGGCAATTTGCCCCTCGCTGAGAGTGTGAACGGCGGTATCGCCCACCAGCACGTTGCCGGAGGTAGGCCGGTCGATGCCGGTGATCATGTTGATCAGGGTCGATTTTCCGCTGCCGGATTTGCCGATGACCGCCACAAATTCACCGGGGTCTACCTTTAAATCAACCTTGTTCAGCGCAATAAAAGTGCCGGCGGCAATCTCGTAGGTTTTTACAACTTGTTGTAATTCAATGAGATGATCGTTGCCGTGTTTGTAACGTCCGTTGTTATCATCAGATTCCTTTTTTCGTTTAAACCAATTAAACATTAATGCCTCCATTTGAAACCACACCGGAGTAATTTATTTGATGTTCTTGTTCCCATTGTTCCAGTAGTGGCGGGAATTCTCTTTCAAAAAAAGCGTAAAGCTCGCGCATTTCGGCCAGTCTGGTTTGTAGTTCCGGATTTTCAGTGCCCAGTAATTCCAGGCCCCGCTCGGCCAGTTGGCGAAAAGTCGTAATTTGGGTTGAACGCCGTTTGGTCAGTTCAATCCAGGCCCCGGATTTAATGCGATAATGGTCGGGGCGGTAGCCGGGCAGGCTGATCCGCTCGATAAAACCCATCTGGATAAGCAAGCGGGTGTTGTTGCTGATAGACGCTTTGCTGGCGTGTACCGCCTCAACCAGATTGTACATGGTTTGGTGGGGTGGGTTGCAAATAAGCAGCCACCCCAGAATTTTGCCGGCTATCCGGGACAGGCCAAGGTTTTCAAAAAACAGCCCCATATCTTCGGTAAAACGTTGCAGTTCCAGTTGTTTTTGCTCTGTATCCATGCTTCTCTCTCTCCAATGCCGGGGCGCGCGCCCAATGCTGTTAGCTGTAGAATAACAGAGACAAATTGTTTAGTCAATAGTAAACAAACTAAAATAAATGACGGTTACT
This sequence comes from uncultured Caldilineaceae bacterium, assembly GCA_964460505.1. GTDB lineage: Bacteria > Chloroflexota > Anaerolineae > 4572-78 > J111 > J095. The sequence continues at coordinate 7,211 of CAYWSS010000244.1, forward strand.
CTACGCTGAATCTCCGGCCGGCGCTCTGCATTGCGCCGGTGCAATCTCAAAGAAACAGATTTTCATCGAGCCAACTTGAGTCATGCCAATCTTGCTCAATCCAGTCTCTATCGGGTAAACTTGAGCTGGGCCAACTTGACCAGGGTGAACTTGCAACACGCCATCATCACAGATGCCGATCTTCGCTGGGCAATACCGAGTGGCCTGCAAATTTTGATCTAAAAAAAAGCGGAGGCAAACCACCATGAGCAAGAAACAGGTATTAATTCTGTGTACCGGTAATTCGTGTCGCAGCCAGATGGCTGAAGGATTAATTAACCGGTATTTGGACAATGCGTGGCAGGCGTATTCGGCGGGAACGGCCCCGTCCGGCTATGTGCATCTTCTGGCTATTGAGGCCATGGCAGAACTGGGCATAGATATTGGTAATAATCGCTCAAAGAATATCGATGAATTTCGTGAGGCAAATCTGGACGTGGCCATTACCGTGTGCGGAGCCGCTGCCGAAAATTGCCCGGTTTGGTTGGGGCAAGGCAAAAAAGTGCATATCGGCTTCCCCGACCCGGCAGATGCCACCGGCACCGATGAGCAAAAGATGGCCGTATTTCGGCAGGTGCGGGACGACATCAAAATACAGGTGCTCGATTATCTACGTGAGTTTGGGAACGGTAATTAAATTAGTTCCCAGTTAACGATGGTACTGCGTATTTTATAAAGCGGCAAGCTGCAAATTCATAATGAATAATGACATGTAACTACTTAGGCACATACCTTTGTAGCCGCTATAGTAGCGTCCTTTTGCCGTTTTTACCCCCCCCCTCAAT
>CAYWSS010000245.1:0-8017 GCA_964460505.1 uncultured Caldilineaceae bacterium
TGAATGGTCACATCGAGGGCGGTGGTCGGCTCATCGGCAATAATGAGCGAGGGGCGGCAGGAGAGGGCCATGCCAATCATAGCCCGCTGTTTCATACCGCCGGAAAGCTGGTGCGGGTACGATTTCATAATGCGGTCAACATCGGGCAGGCCCACCGCCTCAAGCATTTCCACCGCCGTGCTTTTGGCCGCTTTTTTGGAAACGCGCAACTGGGTGCGGATAACCCGCTCTATTTGTGAACCAATGGTAAAGACCGGGTTGAGCGAGGCCGTAGGGTCCTGAAAAATGGTGGCAATGCGGCGGCCCCGGATATTGTGCATTTCCTTTTCTGACAGGCTCAAAATATCAATGCCGTCAAAGGTGATTTTTCCTTGGGGGATACGGGCGATTTTGGGCAGCAACCTCACCACCGATAGTCCGGTGATGGTTTTCCCGCAGCCGGTTTCGCCGACCACGCCAAAAATCTCGCCGGGCTGTACCTCCAGTGAAATGCCGTTGACCGCCCGCAGCTCGCCCTGCGATGTGTCAAAAGTGATGTGCAAATCTTCAATACGCAACAGGGGATGGCTCATTTGTACTGTCTCGGATCAAAGATGTCGCGCAGGGTGTCGCCCAGCAGGTTAATGGCCAGCACCAGAATAAAAATAGCCAGGCCCGGAAAGGTTGACAGCCACCATTGTTTTAAAATTGCGCTCCGCCCGTCGGCAATCATCAAGCCCCAGTCGGGGTGGGGGGGCTGCGTGCCCAGCCCAATAAAAGCCAACCCGCCCATAGCTAAAATAACCGTGCCTAAATCAACCGTGGCCTGCACCAAAATGGGTGAGATGGTGTTGGGTAAAATATGCCTGAAAATAATGATGGAATCGCGCACACCCATTGAACGGGCCGCTTCTACAAAATAACGCTCGCGCAGGCTAACGGTGGTGCCGCGTACCAGGCGGGTGTACCAGGGCCACCAGGAAAAAACAAGGGCGATGGCCGCATTGGTCAACCCCCGGCCCAGCGCGGCAGTAATGGCCATCGCCAGCAGCAAAAAGGGGAAGGCCAGAAACAAATCGGTGATGCGCATAATGGTTTCATCAACCCAGCCACCTTTGTAGCCGGCAATGGCCCCCAACGGCGCTCCGATGAGTACCGCCAGCGCCACCACCATTATCGGCACAATCAGGGCCGGGCGTGTGCCCATAATCACCCGGCTCAACACATCGCGGCCCAGTTGGTCTGTGCCAAAAGGATGCTCGGCGGAGAGCGGCAGGTTGAGCGTTTTTGGGCTGCTTTTGCCGGCTCCCTGCTGCGGGTAGGGCGCAATGAACGGCGCAAAGATAGCCACCAACAGAAAAATGATAATGACAATGGTGCTGATAAGCGCCAGTGGGTCGCGTTTGAGCACGCCCCAGATGTGGGTCATACGTCGCGGTCTGGATGTAAGTACGGTTGTTTTGGTGCTTGTGAGTGCGGCCATGGGCTAATTCAGGCTAATACGCGGGTCTACCCAGGCTTGCAGCAGATCGACGCACAGATTGATGATAACGTAACTACACGCGCCAAACAGGGTAATGCCCATAATGGCGGGATAATCCAGATTAAGTAGTGAGCGAACAGTGAACAGCCCCAGCCCCGGCCAGTTGAAGATAACCTCCACAAAGAAGGTGCCGGTCAGGGCAAAGGCAAAGGTTAGCCCGATAATAGTAAGCGTTGGGCCGATGGCGTTTTTCAGGGCGTAGCCGTAGATAATAAATTGTTCTTTTATGCCGTAAGCGCGGGCGGTACGGATAAAATCCTGCTCCAGCACCTCCAGCATGGTGGCGCGGGTCATGCGGGCAATCAGCCCCATTGAGTAGGCGGCCAGAGTAACGGCGGGTAAAATCAGGTGCCAGCCGATATCTTTGAAGGCTACCCAGTTTTGGGACAGCAGCGTGTCAATCAGGTAGAAATCAGTGATGGATTCAATGGGCGAGGTAAATCGCATATCTGAGTCAACCCGGCCCGACAGCGGCAGTAAATCAAGATGGCGGAAGAAGATAATCTGTAGCAGCAGCCCCAACCAGAAGGCCGGCAGCGATACGCCAACAATAGAAATAACGCGCACCACGTAGTCAAGAGGTTTGCCCTGGTAGCGGGCGCTGAGTACCCCCAGCGGAATACCAATAACCACCGCCAAAATCATCGCCGAAAAAAGCAGTTCAAACGTAGCCGGCAGGCGGTCGCCCAGTTCCTGCAAAACCGGGCGCTTTGTGGCAATGGAAGTACCCCAATCCCCGCCGAGCATGTCTCGCATATAAACCAGGTATTGCACCGGCAGCGGTTTATCCAGCCCCAGTTGTTTGGTGACGCGCTCAATATCCTCGGCGCGGGCGCGGGGGCCAATGTACAGCGCCGCCGCGTTTGAGGGCACAACCCGCGCCAATGAAAAGGTGATAACAGTTACTCCCAGCAGCACCAGAATTGAGGCGACAATGCGGCGAATGACAAATTCGAGTTTGTTCATAAGTGGTTTTCAGAGAAGGATAGAGATGGGGAGATTTAGAGATGGGGAGATAGGGAGATTAGGGCATTAACCCAATCTCCTAATCTCCAATCCCCTAATCTCCAATCTCCCTATCTCTTATTTTGTTTACTCAGCCGAGGTCATTGGATAAAAGAATGTAGCAAACGGATAGTTGAGATTATACTCAAATCCTTTAATGTGGTCAGGTACTACATACGGAGCCTTGGTATCAAAGAAGAACAGACCGGGCGCATCTTCTACCAGTAAATTTTGAGCTTCGGTATACTTTGCCAGTGAGTCTTTGGGGGCGGTGGAGGTTAGCATGGCGGCATCGTCAATCAGCTTGTCAAAATCTTCGTTATTCCAGTAGCTCAGGTTAAAGAAGGGGGCCTCGCTGCTGTGGAACATAGACCACAGGTTGTCGGTACCGGCATCGCTGTAGGTGGGCCAGTAGAGCAGCATAAACATATCCTGAGCGTTTTCGGGGTCTGACTTGGCTTCTTCCCATTGCTGGCTAAACAGAATTGGCTCAATTTCAACATTAACCCCAACCTCGGCAAAAGCATCCTTAATTAGCGGAGCAAAACGCTCTTCGGTCTGATTTTCGGCGGCGTAGGTCAAGCGCAGGTCAAAACCGCCATTGGGGTAGCCGGCCTGGGCCAGTAGTTCACGGGTTTTGTCAAGGTCTTGTTGGTACTGCTCTACGCCATTGGAGTAGGGCCAAACACCGGCCGGCACCGGGCCGCGAGACTGGGTGGCAAAGCCGTAGGCAGCCACATCAATGATATCCTGATAGGGAATGGCGTAGGACAGGGCTTGCCGAACCTGTGGGTTGTCCAGCGGCGGGCGCAGGGTGTTGAAAAACCCAACGTAGTTAAAAAAGGCCGGCTCGACCAACAGGGTGTAGCCATCCTGGTTTTCAAAATCGGCATAATTTTCCTGAGGGATGCGCAGGGCCAAATCTACCTCGCCGCCCTCAAGCATTTGCTGCTGCTGTACGGCTTCGGGGGTAATGAGAATGAGAACCTTGTCAAACTGGCCGTCATTCCAGCCGCCCCAGTAATCCTTGTTCCTGGTTAGCAGTACTTCCTGATCAGGGGTGTAAGATTCCAGCATGTAGGGGCCGGTACCGGCAGCCACGCCTGCCTCAAAATAGTTTTCATCGGCTGCGACAGCTTCCAGAGCTTTGGGGCTAACAATCCAGGCCCCATACAGCGAGGAGGCAATGAGGTCGGCGGGAGCCGCGTAGCTCAGATTGAGGGCAACGGTCAGGTCATCCATAACTTCAACATTGTCCAGCGGTGCCCAAATAAACGATGCCCCCGCCCGCTCGGCGGCGGCATCAATGGATTGTTTAACGGCGTCGGCGGTTAAAGGTTCGCCATCGTGAAAGGTAACGCCTTTACGCAGGTTGAAGGTCCAGGTTAAGCCGTCGTCGCTCACTTCCCAGCTTTCGGCCAGCAGCGGGGTAAACGGCTCGTCCGCGCCGGGAGGGTTAACCCGCAAAAGCTGCTCGTAAATATTGGCCATATACAGGGCCTCGGTGGAGAAAGATTTTACCGGGTCCCAAGTGGTAATATTGGCGGTAGAAGCCACCTTTAAAACATGGGGGCCTGCGGCTTCTGCTGCTGCCGGCGATTCTGTAGGTTCTGCCGGAGCCTCCGTTGGCGGGGCTTCCGTTGGTTCCGGCGCGGCTTCTTCCTGCGCCGGTGCTTCTGTTGGGGCCGGGGCACTCGCCCCACCGCAGGCGCTCAAAGCAAGCGCCAGAACAAAAACCAAACTCCAAACCAACCATCTTTGTTTCATCATTTTTCTCCTGCTCCTTTGTCTTGTAACAATATGGCTGCCCGGAAATAGCCCTTCACTTTGGGTTGTGGTAATCGGTAATCGGTAATCGGTAAATATTAATGGCTGCCATCTAATTACTGATTACTAATTACTTCGCTTTCTTCCGCTGCAAAGATACAAAGCTATCAACAGGCAAAATTTAATTAACCGGGTGAACCATTTTCACCATCTACCTGTTCCTAATTATAACAACGTCATTTACAGAATACTTACAAAATTATTACAAACGCAGATTTTGATTACTTTTTTTTAATTTCCGGGTGTATAATCGCGGTTATGAGCCAATCTGCCCTGCTAAACACCAAATTTATGGTCCCCCGGCGGGGTGGGGACAGGTTGCCCCGCCCCCACCTCATCGAGCGGCTGGAGCGCCACCTGAACAAAAAGCTAACGGTACTCTCTGCGCCGCCGGGCTACGGCAAAACAACGCTCTTGACCCAAATGGTTACCAGCACCCATCTGCCCTACGCCTGGTACCAACTTGATGCTGCCGATAGCGATCCAACTATATTTTTAAGCGCGTTAATTGAATCTTTTCAACGCATCGAAACCAGGATTACCCTGCAACCCGACCCCCGGTTTGGGGGAGCGGCCCAGGCCCTGCTGAATAACGTTGACGCCACCACTGATGTCCCCCCGCAACGCATTTTAACCGTTCTCATCAACGAGCTGGCCGAAACCATCGACGGGCGCTGGCTGCTGGTCCTGGAAGATTATCACCTTATCGCCAACCCCACCATCCACCACCTGCTGAATTACCTGCTGGAAAACGGCCCGCCCGGCCTGCACCTGTGCCTCTCTACCCGCTCCGACCCCCCGCTGTCGCTGGCAAAATTGCGGGCCCGCGGCCAACTGGCCGAGTTCAGGGCAGACGATTTGCGCTTTACTCAAAATGAAGTGCAAAGCTGGCTAAAACGGGAAATCCCCAACATTTCCGACCAGAGCGTGTGGCAGCTTAATGAAAAAACCGAGGGCTGGGGCGCTGCCCTGCAAATTGCGTTGTCATCGCTGCAGGGTAAAGACGCGGCCAGCGCCACTCGCTTTATCAGCGGCATCAGCGGCACCCATCGCTTTATTTTTGAATACCTGGCCGAAGAAGTTTTTACCCAACTTGCTTCCACCCGGCAACGTTTTTTAACGCACACGGCTATTTTGGAGCAGATGAACGCTTCCGCCTGCCACGCCCTGCTGAATGATGTTGACAATGCACAGCACATTCTGGAAAGCCTGGAACAGGACAATATGTTTCTGGTTAGCCTTGATGAACACGGCGAGTGGTACCGGTATCATAACCTGTTTAGAGAATTTTTGGTGGGCCGGTTACAGCGTGAAGACTCCGGCAAGCTTGCCGGCCTGCACCGGCGGGCCGGCGATTATTTTTGCAGCCGGGGCGAAATGGAGCCGGCCTTTAGCCACTATTTGCAGGGCTACCACTTTGAAGCCGCCGCCGGTGCCCTGGTTTCTTTTGCGCCCGACTACATTGAACGCGGCCACTTTGCCGTTTTGCAGCGCTACCTGAACGACCTGCCCGATTCGGCGGCGCAAAACCACCCCCGGCTGCTGCTGTACCACGGCGATGTTCTGCGCCGGCTGGGGCAGGTGGGATCAGCGGTAACCCGTTACGAGAACGCCCGCATCGCCTTTGAAGCCGCCGGCGACCAGGCCGGTTTGTGCCGCGCCCTCACCCGCCTGTCAGAGTTGGCCCGTTCTCAGGGCGACTATCAGCGGGCGCGTACCCTGGCCCAACAAGCGCTGCACAACCAAAGCGACACCGATTTTGTGGGACAGGCCAGAGCATTAATGGCGCTGGCCAAAAGCGAGGGTTTTCTTAAGGGGATAGGCCGGGGACGGGCGCTGGCCGAAGAATCTATTGCCGCTGTGCGCCGGGCGGGTGATGAGGTGTCGCCCAGAACAAGAGCTAACCTGCTCCGTTCGCTGGGCGAGATTTGCTGGTGGCACGGCGACCCGCACGCCACGGTGCGCTACTGTCAGGAAGCGCTGCACTCCATCTCCGATGAACTATCGCCCATTGCGGCCAATGCTTACATTACCATGGCCACCCCCTACCTCTACTGGCGCGATTTGGAAACCGCCCGGCAATATGCCGAAAAAGGACTTGACATTGCCCAACAACTGCATCTGGCCGAGTTGCTCTCGCGGGCCTACACCATGCTGGGCAATGTGCTTACCCGTCGGGGCGAGACAATCCGCGCCGAAAATTGTCTGCGGCAGGCCGTTGACCTGGCCCATGGCCTGGGTCTGGAAACCTACGCCCGCGTTATGGCTACCGGCTTTCTGGCTTACAACCTGTGTGGTCAGGGCCGCACTGATGAAGCCCGGCAATTGGCCGAATCGGCCTTGTGGTCGCAGGCCAACCACCCGGACACCTATGAAGTTTACGTTTGCCGCAGCGTTCTGGCCGATATTACCCTGGAAAGCAATCAACTGGTTGAGGCGCAGCGGCTGTTTGAAGGGTTGGTAGAAACCGGCGAGCGCCGCAAATTTCAAATTCCGCTGGCTATGGTTTACTTTGGCCTGGCCTACATTCACTTGAAAGCCGGCAACAAGACAGAAGGGATGCGTCTGGCCAAACAATCACTGGCGTTGCTGGAACATACCGGCGCGTTACAACTTTACCTGGATCAGGGCGAACGGGCCTATTTGGTGTGCGAAGCCCTGCTTGATTCCGGTGTAAAGTCCCCTTTTATCACTCAGGTGCTGGAAAACCTGCCCGGCACGTCCCCCAAAATAACCGTTACCCCAATTGATAATAACGCCATTCGGGTGCAGTGTCTTGGCCCGTTTCGTGTGTTTCGAGGCAAGACAGAAATCACTCAGGAGCGCTGGGTATCGGCCAAATCACGTGATTTACTGGCCTATTTTGTTACCTATCGGCATGAGCGGCTGCCCCTTGATGTTGTGCTGGAAGCCTTTTGGCCGGAGCGGCCCACTCAAAGCAAGGCGGCTTTCCACACCACAATGTCAAGACTGCGGCAGGCACTCCGGGCCGAGGGACAATCAACCAAGTACATCCTGGTAGAAGCCGGCGCTTATTGGCTGGACGCCGCCAGACTTCACATTGATGTGGATGATTTTGATGCCGCCCTTGCCAAAGCCCGCGCCACCGGTAGTGAAGAATCAACCCGATGGTACGAACAGGCGATGTCACTTTACAATGGGGAATATCTGGCCAACCTGCTTTACCAGGATTGGGTTGCCCCCGAACGCAGGCGCTTGACCGAAGCCTATTTAACCACGTTACAGCATCTGGCCGCTCACCGTGCGTCTGTAGCACGCTACAAAGAAGCACTGACGCTGGTTAGGCGAGTGCTGCAAAAGGACCCCCTCCGCGAAGATTGCCACTGCGACGCCATGCGCTACTGCGCCGGCTTGAAAAACAGAGCCGGGATTGTGCGCCAATACCAGCAATTAACCCGCACCTTAAACGATGAGCTAGGCGTGGAACCTTTACCTTCAACACAACAGTTGTACAAATTGCTGTTATCTCTGGAATAAAAATATTTTGCAGACAATCGCCACACAAAAAGGCCGGCTACGTATGCCGGCCTTTTTGTGCGATGTTTCTGAAATTCTTCAAAAATCTTGAAATTTTTCGACCTGTGCGGTTGTAACCATTCAGCCCCCCTGTCATTCCCGCACGTATTAAGCGGGAATCCACAG
>CAYWSS010000246.1:0-7997 GCA_964460505.1 uncultured Caldilineaceae bacterium
ACAATTTTGTTCAGTGGTACGGTTACCTGGAGTCGCTTATCCGGGGCCAGGAGGAGGTGGCGGCAGTGGCGGCGGAACCGCGCCAAACAGGCCGGCCAGTTCCGGCACCTGACCGGCGGCAGTCCAGGCAGCCATGCCTTGTCTCCAAACCAGGGTGTCTTTGGTCAGTTGACCGGCCTGCACATATTGCTGCAAGGCGGCCACATTAAACGGCCCCGCCGATTGCCCCCCAAGCGCTACATGAAATTGTACGGCTTGCGGCAAAGGTGGCGGCGCAGCAGCCGGGGGAGGGGCTGCTTGTGGAGGCGCGCCCTGCGGTTGCTGTGGTTGCCCCATTCCGCCAAACATGCCGGCCATCATCTGGCCCATGCCTACGCCGGCGCCCATGCCGGCGCCCAGCCCCATGCCCATGCCGGCCCCGCCGCCCCCCTGCGATGAGGCTTCGATGGTTTCCAATGCCCGGAGCTGCATATACATTTGCGGGTCGAGCAAGCCCATCTTTTGCAGTTTTTCAGCAGAGGTTTCCAGCGGGCTGAGGCCGCCAATAGTAATATTTTTAAGCAGCATGCCCATTGCATCAAACTGATCCTGAGCCTTGATTTTGATGGCGGTTGACATTTCATCCAGCATCGACTGGGCTTTCATCAGGTTGCCGGGGTTCACTTCGGCAAACCAGTCGGTGGCCGCCTGGGTGATGGAATTGACCAGCCGGGTTTTGACCGCACGCATGTCGAGCGCGGCTTGCCCACCCCCCACAAAAGTATCAACCACCCGTTTGGCATCTTTTATTTCAAAGCCAAAGGTGCCGTGCGCGCCCAGCAGCAGCCAGCCAAGCCCCTGGCCCGGTGTTTGCATGGCAATCGGCTGGCGGGTGCCCCAACCCTCCTGCGGAAATTCGCGCATGGCAACGTAATAGACCACCGCAGAAAAGATGGTGTCATCGCCAAAAACCAGATTGCTGAAAAAGCCGGTTAACACCGGTACGTTGGCGGTGGTAATGGTGTGTCGGCCGGGGCCAAATGTATCCAGCGATTTTCCATCGCGGTAAAAGACAGCGTTTTGCCCCTGATGGACAATAAGCTGAGACCCCATGCGGAAATCTCCCTGTCCATTTTCCGGCACACGTTGAACAATTCTGTCTCGCAATTCCCGGGTCAGTTCAATTTTATCAGCAACTCGTCGTGCCATAGCTTTCTCCTTTTTTCAGTAGTCAGTAGTCAGATGTCAGTAGACGTACAGGTTCAGTAACCCCGGTGCTGTGGCCGGTCTCCGGCCGAGCCACCTAAGCGGGCGCGGTCAAGAGACCGGCCCGAGCGCGATTTTAACGGGTTCACTGAATTTGTACCAGCAGACAGATTACGGCCCTTTTGGAATTTGTGGGGCATATCCTGAATATTGCGTACTGCGTACACTTGCGCCGGACCCCTGGCGGGTCAGTGCAGGTGTTTCGTAACCTGATAAAATACGCAATACGTTGTCAGGCCCCTGAAATCCAGAAGACTCCAAACTAGATAATGCCTGTCATTGTGTCCCGGCGGGTATCAAATTCTTTCGAGGTGTCGGTCACGGTTTTTACATAGCGGCGCACGGCGGGAGCCAGCTTGCTGCTGTCGCCGCTGTCCAGCGCAGCCTGGACGTTATCAATGGCTTCCTGCAGGTCGTCCACTTTGTAGAGCATATCGTTATCAAATTCATACAACGTATCGAGCTGGTCTTCCTTGACTTTAACCGCATCAAAGAAACCGGCGTACCCCTGAGCCGCAGTTTTGATTTTGTCGATGAGCGTTTGAAGCCGGGTATTGCCTTTACCCATGTCGTCCAGGTGAGCAATGCCGGGGCCGGTTAACATCTGGCCGGTAACATCCTCTGCTGTGGTTAGCTGCCCGGCAAATTGACTGGCCAGGTGCTGCCGTAACAGAACGTCGGCCTCGCGCCGCATCTCTTTTTCTTTGTAACCTTTGTAACCGGGTATTTTGGAAGCCAGCGACTCTAACCCACCTAAATGGTCAGACACCGCCTGTTGTAAATCGACCATAAAACCGCCTCCTTTTCTGTTTCAATAGGGGAATAATTGCTGCAACCATTATAGCTTATTTAATCTAAAAAGTGAAGGGAGGTTTGAAGGCAAAGAATGAAGGCAGAAGGCAGAATGATAACTCTCCATTCGCTGAATTTGCAGGCTTGTCTGCTCATGTTATACTCACCTGCAATCCGAAATCGTAAGCTCCCAACGGGAAAAATCATAAATTGTAAATTGTAAGAGGTAATTATGCGTTTCTCCAGACTATTTGGCCGTACGCTCAGGGAAGACCCCGCCGAGGCCGAAATCATCAGCCACAAATTATTGCAGCGAGCCGGTTTTGTCAAACCGTTGGCCTCCGGCATTTATACGCAGATGCCGTTAGGGTGGCGCGTATCTAAAAAAATAATGGATATTTTCCGGGGAGAGATGGATGCTCTCGGCTGCCAGGAAATGGCTATGCCCGTGCTCAACCCCGGCAAAATCTGGAAGGAATCGGGCCGGTGGGACAGCGTTGGCCCGGAGCTGGTTCGCTGGAAAGACCGTAACGAACGCGATATGGCCCTGTCGATGACTCACGAAGAGGCCCTGTCTGATATTCTAAGAACCGAGTTGGAATCGTACAAGCAACTACCCATTTTGGTGTACCACATTCAGACAAAAGTGCGCGACGAACCACGCCCCCGCGCCGGTCTTATCCGGGTGCGCGAATTTATCATGAAAGATGCCTACTCTGTTCACCCCAATCAGGAGAACATCGACCAGTTTTACCCGGGTATGCTCCAGGCTTACCGCAACATCTACGCCCGGTGCGGGCTGGACGTGGTTGAGGTTGAGGCCGATTCCGGCATGATGGGCGGCAGCGGCTCTCACGAATTTATGGTTCTCAGCGAAAATGGCGAAGATACCGTCTTAATCAGCAGCGACGGCAAATATTCGGCCAACGCTGATCGAGCCGAATTTGACAAAGGCGCGCCGCCGGAAGAAGAACTGGGCGAAATCGAAGAAGTGTACACCCCCAATTGCAAAACCATCGCCGAAGTGGCCGGCTTTTTGGGCGTACCCCAAACCCGCACCGTAAAAGCCGTTTTCTACATTGCTGAAAATAAAACTGAGGACTTTATTTTTGCGCTCATTCGCGGCGACTTGCCGGTAAACGAGATAAAACTGAGCAATGCGCTGGGTGGGGTGCACTTTCGCCCGGCCACCGAAGAAGAGATTGAGGCCGTGGCTGCCGTCCCCGGCTACGGTACGCCCATCGGCTTGAAAAAGGATTTGGGCAACGGGCGCAAATTGATTATTGTGGCCGATGATTCTGCGGTCAACTTCCCCAACCTGGTCAGTGGAGCCAACAAAGACGAGCATCATTTTAAAAATACCAACGCCGGACGCGATTACAAACCCGACATTGTGGCCGACATCGCCCTGGCGCAGGCCGGTGACAAGTGCGTGAACAACGATGCCACCTTTGCGCTACATCGGGGCATTGAGGTTGGCCACTGCTTTAAGCTGGGCAAGCGCTACAGCGTGCCAATGGGCTTGAACTACCTGGATGTAAACGGTAAAGCCCAAACGCCAGTTATGGGCAGTTACGGCATTGGCGTGGGGCGCTTAATGGCCGCCGTGGTAGAGCAATGCCACGACGACAACGGCATTATCTGGCCGGCCTCTATTGCGCCGTTTGATGTGCATCTGGTTTCGCTGGCCAAAAATGTCACCGACAATGTTGGCCGGCAAGCCGAAGCGCTGTACGAGGAGTTGAAAGCCGCCGGGCTGGATGCGCTGTTTGATGACCGCAAAGAAAGCCCCGGCGTAAAATTCTCCGATGCTGATTTGATTGGTGTCCCGTGGCGGATTACTATCAGCGCCCGCAGTCTTAAAAATGGCGGCGTCGAAGTAAAACAACGCAGCGAATCTGAGCGGCAAATTATAGCCGTAGATGAGGTGGTCGATTTTTTAGTTGATCAGCTTTGGGGGTGAAATAGCAGGAAAAGAAATGAGGCGTATCCGTGAAAAAGGTTAGGGGTGATGGTTAGGATTATCGGTGGTTAAATCCTCAATTTCAGCGATGGCAATCAGGCGGTCATTAGCCAGAAATAAAGGTGAGAAGGGGAACGCTCACCACTCGCCCCTTTCCTTGATAATAATTTCTGAAAGGGGTTTACCGGGAGACTGCCCTAATGTTTTAGCCAATTCGCGCCGTTCTTTTTCAGATACAGAATCAATAGATGGGTACAAATTCAGTGAACCCGTCAAAATCGCGCTGTGGCCGGTCTCTTGACCGCGCCCGCTTAGGTGGCTCGGTCGGAAACCGGCCACAGCACCGGGTTTACTGAACCTGTACATAGATGGTGTATCCTGTCGTGTTGGGAAGCGCATCAGACCTGCTTCGACTAAAATTTGGATTGCTTCTTCTGCTTCATTAATTGGAATTTCCTGTAACACATGAATTCGCACGGTGGCTCTTTAGGATTTTCCGTGGTTAAGATAAAACTTGCCACGGATTGCACGAATTAACACGAAAAAATAAAAAATCAGTGAAATTAGTGTAATTCGTGGCAGCTAACACGCTTTGTATAGAGCGATCCTGCAAACTACCAGAGATCCTGGTATTTCCCGTGGTGTAGCGGCAGGTCTTGTGCCTGCCTTGAGCGACCACAAGGGTGCGCCACTACATATTGGGGTAGGCCACGGCAATTCCTAAAGAGCCGAACCACTTGTTTTACCGGTAAAGTTACCCTGGTTATCCTGCTGATTTACCGGCAAAATCATCTTTGAAAACCCGCGAGGTCTGGGCTGGTCTCTTAAGTTTACACCTATGATCAGTATAGTAATCGTTCACCCCCACCCCCCTCAATCCCCCTGTAAACGGGGAGAAGCTCAAAAGCCCTCCCCCTTCGTGAGGGCAACCAAAGGAAGGTTGGAGGGGGGTAAACGGTTACTCAGTATATGGTTAAAGGCGCGCGTAAATTGTAGCTGCCCAATCCCCATTCAGAAGACATCAGCGCCCTACTCTTGCTAAAAATATTGAAACAGGCCGGTATTCAGCAGGAAAGAATGGGAGCAGTTGTAAAAGAACGGCGTCAGATTAAACCACCCATTGCCGCCATTACTTGAGAGACACCAATGCTAAATTCAATTTTATCGCCTCAACAGGAAGAACTGCTCAAACAAGAACGACAATGGCTCCTCAATTTGCAGGTAATTCTGGGAAAACTTGGCGCCTTGTCAGAGGACCAGACCACGCTCAGTCGCTCTATTCAACAGTTGGATGAGCTGTTTTTGCTGGTGGTGGTGGGCGAGTTTAACGCCGGCAAAAGCGCCTTCATCAATGCCCTGCTGGGCCAGGTGCTGCTGACAGAAGGGGTCACGCCGACCACTGCCCAAATCAATCTGCTTAAATTTAGCGAAACCAGCAACCGGCAGGTGCAGGATGCCCACCTGCACGTTATCAGCGAACCCATCGACCTGTTGCAGCACATCAACATTGTCGATACGCCCGGCACCAACGCCGTTATCCAAAAGCACCAGACCATCACCGAAGAATTTGTGCCGCGCTCAGATATGGTGCTGTTTATCACCTCCGCCGACCGCCCCTTTACCGAAAGCGAACGAAACTTTCTCAGCCAGATAAAAAACTGGGGCAAAAAAGTGGTGCTGATTATCAACAAAATTGACATTTTTGAAACCGAAGCAGACCTGGGCAAAGTGGTTGATTTTGTTACGGAAAACGGCACAATACTGCTGGAATCCGCACCGGACGTGTTCCCCGTCAGCGCCAGAAGCGCCCTGCACGCCAAGCAGGGCGAACCCCAAAAATGGGCAACCAGTGGCTTTGAACCGCTGGAAGGGTACATCCACGACACGCTGGATGAAACCAGCCGCCTGCGCCTGAAATTTCTCAACCCGCTGGGCGTGGGAGATCGCTTGCTGGGAAAATATGCCGACATCACTACCAACCGGCTGGCCCTGCTGGCCAACGACACCGAAACGCTGGCCAATCTTGAACGCCAGCTCAACCTCTATCGCCAGGATATGAGCCGCGATTTTCAATTTCGGCTGGCCGACATTGAAAATATCCTGTTCGATATGGAAAAGCGGGGCAACGCCTATTTTGATGAAACGATGCGGCTGGCCCGCATTTTTGATTTGATGAAGAAAGACCGGATTCAACAAGGATTTGAACAGGAAGTGGTGGCCGACCTGCCGCAGGCCATCGAGCAAAAAGTGACCGAGCTGATTGACTGGCTGGTCAATGCCGATTTGAAACAGTGGCAGGCCGTAATGAATTATCTGGATCAGCGCCGGCAGGAGTACAAAAAACATATTGTGGGCGATGTGGGCGGCAATTTCCGCTACGACCGCGACCACCTGATCGATTCGGTGGGCAAATCGGCCCGGCGGGTGGTGGAAACCTACAACATTTCCGCCGAATCGAAAAAGATGGCCGCCGGAGCGCAGATGGCTGTGGCCGAAACCGCCGCCGCCGAAGTAGGAGCCATCGGGCTGGGGGCGCTGATTGCCGCCCTGGCCACCACCGCCGCCGCCGATGTTACCGGTATTTTGGCGGCCAGCGTGGTGGCTGCGTTGGGGCTTTTTGTCATTCCTGCCCGGCGGCACGCCGCCAAAAAAGAAATGGCCGAGCGGGCGGCCTCGCTGCGCGATCAACTGACCGTGGCGCTCACCACCCAATTTGAAAAAGAGCTTAATCGCAGTCTGAACCGCATCAACGACGCCGTGGCCCCGTACACCCGTTTTGTCCGCGCCGAGCAGGAAAAACTGGAACAAACCCAGGCCGAACTGAACGACGCTCAAACCACACAAGGCCGCCTGCGGGCAGAAATTGAGGTCATATCGTGATAAAAAAGAGGCTGCTGATTACCGGGGGCAGCAGTTATTTGGGGCAATTTCTGGTACCCAAAGCCACCGAACAGTTTGAAGTCTATGCCACTTATCGCACCAATCCCGATAATATCCCGGCCGGTAAACCGGCCATTCTCGATTTAACCAGCCGGAGCGAGGTTCATCGCGTTGTGGCCAAAATTAACCCCGATGCCATTATTCACGCAGCGGCCGTCAACCCCGGCAAGGGTGATGAGCAGCGGATGATGCAGGTCAATGCCGGTGGAACCCGTTTCGTGGCCGAAGCCGCAGTTTCGGTGGGTGCCCGGCTGGTCCACGTCTCCACCGATGTCATTTTTGACGGCAAACAACCCCCCTACGCCGACGATGCACCACCATCACCCCTGAATGGCTACGGCCGTTCCAAGGCCGCTGCCGAAGCCGCAGTGACCGACGTTGCCCCGCAAGCCGCCATTGTGCGTACCTCGCTCATTTATGGCCTTAAGCGCATGGATCGGGGTACAGAAGGTTTTGTCCGGCGGCTAAAATCAGGCGAACCATTGGTGCTCTTTAACGATGTAATTCGACAGCCGGTCTGGGTGGATTCGCTGGCGGAGGCGCTGCTAAAATTGGTAAATCTGAATTTTTCGGGAACACTTAATGTGGCCGGGCAACAGCCCATCACCCGCGAGCAATTCGGGCGATTGATGCTGGCCTGGTGGAATATCGGCACCGCCGGCCAGTTACAATCGGGCCGGGCTGCCGGCATTTCTGCGACCATTCCCCTGGATGTGCGGCTGCCGGTGAAAAAAGCAGAAAATCTTTTGCAGATGTCTCTCCCGGGGGTAGAAGAAGTGTTGGCTGCTCACTCATCTGCAAAAAAACAGGACGACTATGTTTTGGCAATGCAAATGCCTAACCTGAACGAGCCGAAACCAAAAAATGCAATACCGCAAAAACCATCAGGTAAATTAAAGTGACCGGCACTTAAAATAAGTGCCGGTCACTTGTAACCTGCCGAGTTTTGCGGAACTGCCAAAAAATTATTTACCGCAGAATACGCGGAGATTGCAAAGACAAGGGTACAAATTCAGTGAACCCGTCAAAATCGCGCTGTGGCCGGTCTCTTGACCGC
>CAYWSS010000247.1:0-7988 GCA_964460505.1 uncultured Caldilineaceae bacterium
CAGCAATCCCGTTTACGAGAAATTAATGAGAAGCCGGCAAGCGGTTGTCATTGATAACCCCCAGGCCAAGTGGCTCACCCAGTCGCCAAATTTTGCCCCCAACCTTAAAATTCCACCGGCGGGTGGCTGGGGGGACAAACATGCATTTTCTATGGTGGTCATCCCCATCAAAATCCGCGAAGAAATTGTGGGCACGCTGGTTGTAGAAAATACCCGCAATGCCCAGCCGTTTAGCCCTTGGGTTGTTTCTATGGGGCAGGCCATGGCCGACCAACTGGGCATGGGCTTACAAAATGTAGAGTTGTACGAAGCAGAGTACAAACGGCGGGAACAGGCAGAAACGTTGCGCGAGGTCTCATCAACGGTTAGTTCCAGCCTTGATCTCAGCGAAGTTCTGGAATTTATCCTGGACCAACTTAACAGAGTAATTAAGTACGACAGCGCTGCCATTCACCTGATAGAAGGCAAGCAGCGCCGCGTTATTGCCGCCCGTGGTTTTTCTCAGCCGGAGAAGCACATTGGTCTCATTTTTCCCATTAAAGCAGCTGATGATGAACCGGGGTCCCACATTATACACAGCCGCCAACCGGCCGTGTACAGTAACATCTCAGATGTTTATTCATCCTTTAAGCAAAAAATACACAGCCACATTAAATCCTGGATGGGTATTCCGTTGATTGCGCAAGATAAGGTCATTGGCCTGATCAGTATTGACAATTCTGAAATTAATGCCTACGTCGAAGAAGATGTGCAAATGGCTATGGCCTTTGCCAACCAGGTAGCCATCGCCCTGGAAAACGCTCGATTGTACGAAATTGAGGTGCGCGAACTGGAGCGCGAACTGGAAATTGCCCAGCAGATTCAGGAAACACTGCTACCGCAAACCACACCGAAAATTTCCGGGTTGGACATTGCCGGACGCATTATTCCAGCCCGGCAGGTGGGCGGCGACTTTTACCACTTTTTCTCCTCCGGCCCGGAACACCTTGGCATTGCCATTGGCGATGTTAGCGGCAAGGGCATCCCCGCGGCGTTGTATATGGCGGCCGGCATCACCGCCATAGACATCCAGGTTGGGCCGGATATTTTGCCGGGCGAACTGTTAAACCGGTTAAACAAAAAGCTGTATAACCGGCTGCACGAAAACAAAATGAACATCGCCCTGCAAATTGCCACCTTTTTACCCTTTGGACAATCAAAAAATGACAACGGCGACCAGACATTTGCCACACTGGGGGCCAGTTTAATGACCGTGGCCAGCGCCGGTATGATTGCTCCCATCGGGGCCACCCCACACGGCTGCCGGATACTGCCGGTCGGGGCGCTGCCGGTGGGCACGGTTCCCGCGCCGCCCCAATTTTACACCGACGATGTTTTCTTTGTTGAACCATCCACCGCCGTTATTTTTTCCAGCGACGGCATTGTTGAGGCTCAAAATGAGAACGGGGAGCTATTTGGTTTTGAACGGTTGGAACGCGCTATTCTGGAAATAATCTCCACAAACAATGCAGAACTGATTGCCGATTACATCATCAATGCGGTAAAAAAATTTGCCGGCAATGTTGAACAACACGACGATATGACCGTGGTTATTGTGGCAAAAACTTAGGAAGCAGTTCCCGATTTTTCTGAGTTGGCCGGACGAAATGCTGAAATTTGGTTTAACAGCAAAGAAATTTCCCGCTTCAAATCGGCCAGTGCCGCCGGAGCCTCCCCTAAACGGGCGTTGCGTCCCAACAACTCCAGCCGGTGCGCTGCCGCGCTTACCCGTTCGGCGCCAATTGTAGCGGCAGCCCCCTTTAAACTGTGGGCAAAAAATGTCAGCCGCTCGCCGTTTTCCTGTTGAATAGCGCTTGTCATTTCAACAATTTGGAATGCCGCTTGGTCCAGCAGCATGTCCAGCATCTCGTTGTACATTTCCCGGTCGCCGTCAAACTCCTCCAGAAAACGGGCGGAATTTAGCACCTGAGAAGCGCCCCCGTCCTCCGGGGGTATCACCGCCCCATTGGCAGGCTGCTGCATACCTGCCCGTTTCAGCTGGCGGTCGATGGCCTCAAATATATCTGCCGGTCTAATGGGTTTGCTGACGTAATCATCCATTCCCGCGGCCAGCAAACGTTCCTTATCGCCTTTCAGGGCGTGGGCAGTCATGGCGATGATGGGGGTCTGTTTCCATTGAGGGTTGGCTCGAATATGATGGGTGGCCTCCACGCCGTCCATTTCGGGCATCTGCACATCCATAAAAATTACATCAAATGAGGCTTGCTCAAGTTGGGCTAACGCTTCTTTGCCGTTCTCGGCAATGGCAACAAAGTGACCGGCTTGTTCCAGAATTACCCGGGCCAACCGGCGATTTATATGATTGTCTTCAACCAACAATATATTCAGGTTTCCGGCCGGCTGCAACGGTTCTTCAGTGGCCTCTGCCTGAAACGCTGCCGGCGCAAATGGCGTAACCCCATCAGTGCCGGCAATCTGGGCCATGGCATCCAGCAAATGAGACTGCTTTACGGGTTTGGTAAGATAAGCGGACCAGCCCAGATCCCGGCTGTTAGCCACGTGACTCAGGCTATCTACCGAAGTCAGTAAAATTACTTTTTGGTTTTGCAATTGCGGATGATTGCGGATAGTGCGCAGTACATCTGTCCCGCTCAACTCAGGCATATGATAATCCATCAGCACAATATCAAACGGGTCGTTGTGGGCCAGGGCCGACTCCAGCATTTGCAAACAACTTTTTCCATTTTGCGCCACATCAGGCCGGCAGCCAAAAAAAGACAACGTTTCATACAATATTCTACGGTTGGTACGGTTATCATCCACCACCAACACCCGTTTATTCTGGATGTTAGTCAGTTTGAGCTGCGGCGGCTCCGACCAGTTAAGGTCACGGGGAAAGTGGGCAGTAAAATAAAAGGTACTGCCCACACCGGCTTCGCTTTCAACCCAAATTTCTCCGCCCATCATTTCAACCAGTTGTTTTGAAATGGCTAACCCCAGGCCGGTGCCCCCATATTTGCGCGTGGTCCTGCCATCTGCCTGAGAGAAACTGGAAAAAATCATGTCGATTTTGCCGGCGGGAATGCCAATACCGGTATCGCTGACGGCGCACAGCAGTTCTACGCTGCTCTCATCCGCGTACTGCTGGTCAATGGTAACAGCCACTTCGCCCTTTTCCGTAAATTTAATGGCATTGCCCACTAAATTTACCAGCACCTGCCGAAACCGCAAAGAGTCGCCGCACACGCCGGTTGGGACGTAAGGTTGAATATGAAGCATAAGCTCCAGCTTTTTCTCGGCGGCACGTTGAGCCATAATGTCGGCCATTTGCTCAATACTTTGGCGCAGGTCAAACGGCACCGATTCCAATTCCATTCGACCGGCTTCAATCTTTGAAAAGTCCAGAATATCGTTGATGAGTGAAAGCAAAGAATCTGCCGAGCTTTGCACAGCGGTTAGATAATCCTGTTGCTCGCCGGTCAGTTTTGTACCCAGGGCCAACTCGGTCATGCCAATAATGCCATTCATCGGGGTACGGATTTCGTGGCTCATATTGGCCAGAAATTCGCTTTTGGCCACGTTGGCATCTTCGGCGGCCACAGCCAATTCGTTGGCCCGCAACACCGAATGTTCCAACTCTCTGTTAACCGCTTCCAGAGCAGCCTCGGTTTGCCGTCGCTCATCAATTTCCTGCTGCGCTTCGTGGTACAATCGCGCATTTTCAATGGCAATAGTCGCCTGGCTGGCCAGCATATTCAGGGTGTGGATGTGTTTATCGGTAAAAGCAAAACGCTCTGTTTTACTGTGAACATCAAGGGTGCCGATAATCCGGCCATTAACCGCCAGCGGTACACTGGCGCAGGCCAGCAAGCCCTCTGTGGCCGCAGCCAGATTAAAAAATATGGCGCTGTTGGGTAAATCATTAACAATCATAGGCCGGCCGGTTTCTACAACCCGGCCGGCTATGCTTTCGCCCACGTGGTCCAGCGTGTCCCTGACCACGTGGTCGCTTAACCCAAAGGCCCCCCGGATGCTCAAGGTTTGGGTACCTTCGTCCAGCAGCAGGATGGCCCCGGCATCTGTGCCCAGCAGGTCTGTGGTCGAACGGGCAATGGTATCGAGCACCTCATCAATTTGAAGCGGGGCAGTGATGGTTTGCCCCACCTTGTACAAAGCCGCCAGATGGTCGTTGGCCTGTTTCAATTCGACGGTTCGCCGCGCCACCCGGAGTTCCAACTCATCATAGGCTTCCCGAAGCGCGTGCTCGGCCCGTTTGCGCTCTGCAATTTGCTCCTTCAGAACGGCGTTGGCCTGTTCCAGTTCGGTGGTTCTTTCTTCCACCAGTCGCTCCAACTGCTGCCGGTAGGCATTCAACTCAGCTTCGGTCTTTTTCCGCTCGATAATATCACGTCCAATGACCAGCACGGCCATTTCACCCTCAAAATCAATGGTAGTCGCCGTTGCTTCTACCGGAATATGGTGCCCATCACGATGCCTGGCATTGAGGCTGTACATAGAAGGCACCTGCTTACCGGCTACCCGGCGCTGATACTGCTCCATAATATGCAGGACATCTTCCGGGGGAAAAAGTTGGTCCAGCCTGAGGTTGAGAAACTCTCCCCTGGAATATCCCAGTACTGTTTCCACCACGCGGTTGGCAAAAACAAACTGCGTATTCTTAAAAACCATAATTGCGTCAGAAGCTCTGTCTATCATGGTTCTATATTTTGCTTCGGATGCTGCCAGCGCGCGGCGGGCTTGTATAACCTGAACCTGCGTTTCTACCCGGGCCACCAACTCACTCTTTGAGAAGGGTTTAACCACATAGTCAGATGCTCCCAGCGCAAACGCCTTTACTTTATCTTCGGTTCGATTTATGGCCGTCAGCAACATCACTTTTATATGCTCTGTTTGCGGGTTGTTCTTTAAAATCTGAAGCGTTTCAAATCCATCCAGACCGGGCATCATAAAATCCAGCAGGATAACATCAATGCCGCTATCCGCCTCAACCAAAACAAGTGCATCTTCACCGGTAGGAGCAGAAAGAATATCGTAACCCTGCTTTTTCAAGAGACCCGTTATAAATTTTCGGGTGTCTTTTTCGTCATCAACAATTAAAATTTTGGGTTTGATGCTCATATTATCGACCAACTGTATTAACAAAAAAGTTACTGACCAAGACTAATGGAATTTTACAGACCTCGCCCCATCCTGGCAACCGGAAAAGTGTCATTCCCGTGAATCGTCAGGAAAGTGTAGTTATCTGCCAACAATTTTAAGCTAAACGCGCCATGCAGAGAAATGCTCGTGATTTATAAATTGACTAGTCGCTGTCAAACGCTACAATAGGGTGACGATGGCAGGATAGGGTGGGAGTATTTTTCTTGAACACTTTCAGACACGATGAGTCTCGATTTGTGTGGGCTTTTGCGGCCCTGTTTATCATTTTTGGAATTGGTTACGCCGTATTTACCCCAATTTTTGAAAACTCAGACGAAACGCTGCATTACCCCTACGTAAAACATCTGGCGGATGGTAATGGGCTGCCCCTGGCCATTCCCGGCCAATTGTGGAGACAGGAAGGCACGCAGCCACCGCTCTATTACGCCGTTGTTGCCGCCACCACCTTCTGGATTGATACCGGCAATCTGGCCGGGTTTTTACAATACAACCCCCACTGGCTTTTTACCGAAGTGCGGTCACGCATCAACGATAATCAAAATCGGGTGCTGCACGGGCCAATGGACAACTTCCCCTACCGGCGGGCAGCCCTGGCCATCCATATTGGCCGCTGGTGGAGCATCTTCTTTGGGCTGATTACAGTCATCTGCACCTTCTTAATTGCCCGCCACCTCTTTCCAAACGCCCTGCCGCCGGCGATAACGGCCACCGCGCTTACGGCGCTTACGCCCCAATTTATTCGTGTTTCCGCCACCGTCAGCAACGACAGCCTGTCGGCGGCGCTGGCTTCGCTGGCGGTGCTGCTGGCCCTCAAATTTACCGAACCCCATCTGAGCAGGGCAGCGGAGAAGCGGCGGAGAAGCGGGGCCGGCCCGGCCAAAAGTACGGACGGTGGCCGGCGGCCGGCGGTTAGATTTTCCAACAAGCACGCTGTTATGCTTGGGCTGGTAGCCGGATTGGCCCTGCTTACAAAATTGAGCAGCCTGACCACCTTTATTCTGATAGCCCTCATCATTTTCTGGCGGCTCTTCTTTTTGGGCGAAATGCACCAGCGCCCCCGGCAAAACTTGGTGCGCTGGCTGCTCATTGCCGCTGCCGTTACCGCGCTGCTTAACGGCTGGTGGTTTCTGCGCAACTACCGGCTGTACGGCGAATGGCTGGCTACCGAAACCCACCTGAATCTGGCCGGGCGCGGCAGCCTGTCGCCCCTGCAAATCTGGAACCTGCGCCCCGAAATTGAACGGGCCTACTGGGGCACCTTTGGCTGGGGGCAAATTCGCCTGCCGGAGGGGGTGTACCTGCTCCTGAGTTGGCTGTCCCGCCTGGGGCTGCTGGGGCTGCCGGCGGCTTTGCTAACAAAACTGGTGCAGGGCAACAAACAGAAACCCATCCCGTTGAACGTGCGTCATATTCAATTTGAACCGATTATATTTCTCCTGATTTGGGCCGGACTCAATTTAATCATCTACATTCGGTGGGTAATGGAGGTGGGGTCCGTCTCCCATACCCGGCTGATATTTCCGGCCATCACCGCTGTTTCGCTGCTGCTGGCCCTGGGCTGGCACGCCCTGCTGCCCCGTCGCGTTGAACCGTGGTTCAGCGCTGTTTTAACTGCCGGGCTGCTGGCCCTGAACATTTACAGTCTTGGCTGGTTGATTCGGCCGGCCTTCTCTCCGGCGAATGAGCGAATTTGCGAATTTGTGAATAGCGATTGGATAAATAGCGCGCCACTCGATGTCACGTTTATTGACAAGTTGCAGCTTGCTAAAGGTCGCGTCTACCCGAATGTTGGGGCTTCTGCCAAAAACAGCGCCGCCCATGGCGATGTTGTAATCATCGAAGCGCAGTGGCAAACGCTGGCTCCGATGGACAAAAACTACAGTGTTGCCGCAACGCTGCTGGCCCCCGACGGCTCGGTGCTGGCCCAACGTGAAACCTACCCCGGCCTGGGATTGCGCCCCACCCGCTATCTCAAGCCCTATACTACATTTATCGACAGCTACCCCTTAAAACTGAATAGCCAATTTCAAGAACCTTTTGTGGCCAAAGCCGTAGTCAGCCTGTTCGATTATGATTCAGAGGAGCGGGCCGGGTTCCCCGCGCTGAATTCTGCGGGCAGCAAAGTGACGCCGGTTGTCGGCCAAATAAAAATTGTACCCAAAATCTGGCCCAAATACCAACCCGAACACGAAACCACTGTAAATTTTGGCAACGCCATCACCCTCACCGGCTACGATTTAACCCCCTCCCAAAACCAACCCAGTTCACCTAACTCCCTAACTCTCTACTGGAAATCAACCGCCGCCGTCAGCCAAGATTTCAACCTGTTCATCCACCTGCTTGATGCAAAGGGCAATGTCGTTGCCCAGGCCGATGCCCCGCCCACCCGCAACCGTTACCCCACCGGTTGGTGGTCCCCCGGCGAAACCATTGCCGGCCAACACATCCTGCCCCACGCCCCGGATGCCACGCACCTGCGGCTGGGGTTGTACAGTCTCGCCACCGGCAGGCGATTGCCCATCACGGAATCAATTTTGCCGCAGCAAGATAGCAGCGTAACCGTCGAACTCAGATAGCTTTTTTATGACAAGCAGCAACCCGGCAATAAATGGAAGCCGGCTCTGACCTGTGGTAAAATGAACACACAGGGACGCCATCTCGACCGGGAGAAAACGCAAAATTTTTCCCGATGTTTTCTCTGTATCGCCCCGACCAGCACTCTCAATTTGCCCGACCTGACAATGCAAATTATTCATAGCGCGGCAAGCCGCAAATTAACAATGAATAATGAATAATTAACAAATGAT
>CAYWSS010000248.1:0-7972 GCA_964460505.1 uncultured Caldilineaceae bacterium
ATGTCACGCATCATCGTTCCCTACGTCATCCGACAGGCGATTAAAGACTGATATTCAACCATTGCCAAATGCGCTGAATATTGTCAGCCAACTGAATGGTGTCTCGTTTAGGTGGAATGAAATAGCCCACAGTATGAACCGTGTTGGCGACAAAAACCCACAAAAACGCGAAATAGGGCTAATTGCTCAAGATGTTGAGACGGTTCTGCCTGAATTGGTTTCTACTTGGGAGGGAGATGGAGCAAACGATTACAGGGCCGTTGACTACAGTCGCTTAACCGCCGTTTTGGTAGAGGCCATAAAACAGCAGCAGATTATCATTGACAGCCTTATTGTCAGATTGGAGAAACTGGAAAATGTCCGTTAAAGTCCCGCAACCCATAACAAAATCCATTGGCCGTAAAATTCAGATTAATTCTTGGCGATTGTCGGCAATCAAGATATTATTGACCGACACGCCTGTTGTTGAAATTCAATTTGCAGAAGAATTTATTGATGATGTCTCAGGCCAAATTGACACGCTTAATTTTGTGAAGTCGGCCTTAACCGGGCCAGACGCAAAAACCTTTATCTCGCCCTACATCAATGGCCTGGAAAACGACGCAATCGCACAAGCCAAATTGGGTGGCTTGATACCCACAAAGGCACGGGCCGCAACCGTCATTAAATAAAAAAGCCGCCCTAAGACGGCTTTGAAAAAAGATTGTATCACCATATCCCGCTTTTGGCTAAGTCTTATGTAACAATGAGCGCTGGCCTGGCTGCTCTGTTACATAAGAACTGTCGTGATTAAGCCGCTTAAAATCCTTACCGATGTACTTGGATACTACTTTGCCACGAGGTCTACGGTAGTACGCATACCAGTACGGACCATGCGGGCATCCCATGCAATCCTTGCCACATCTCACAAACTCAAGTTGGTACGACACGCCATCCCTGACAAATTGCTCAACAACTTCCCGGTTTTTTTTCTCAATGATGGGAAAAGCCAATTGTTGAGCCAAGAGCAGGTCAATGTAACTATCAACCTGGCGCTTTTGGTCCGGGGTTAGTTCGTGCCATCGGGCCGGATAATTCATCGTATAAACCCCAAAGATAGCTGTATCGGTCGGTCTGGCGCGTTATTAACGGCTTGCTCCAATACATCCCACGCTTCCAAGTACAATGACCATTGACCGCTATATTTACTTATGTTGTAACTGTACACCTCAATGGACCGGCGCGGCGCAACGGAACACATTGGGATAATAAAATAATGGTCCTGGCCGTTGACGGCATTGAAGATTAGCAGGTCGGCGTCATGGTGTCTGATGTTGGCCTGATACCGATTGGCTTTTTGCCAGTGGGATGCCTTACACTCAACCCGACAATTCCCTACCCACAGGTCCCAGGGGCATTTATGGGTTGTGGTGTGGACCACGTAACCCATACCCTCTAATTTCTGCATAAGCTGTATCTCAGCCCGGTTTGAGAATTTAAACGAGGCCTGGCGTTCTGGCCTGGCGTATCTGGCCGCCATTTCCCGTTGGCGCTGTTCCTGGCGCAAAAATGCTACAATGGCTTTTTCTTCCCAGTCCATCGCTCACCTTATCCACAAGTCGTCTAAATCGTTATCTGTGTAGCTGGCCGGAGCGATTTTATTAAATTTGATTCGGTTAACGATGTAACCTGGAATTGATGATTGACGCTGGGGTAACAAATCATGCTTTTTCTCAAATTCGATAAACGCCATTTGCTCCTTCAACTGTTCTAACGGGTAGCGATTTGTCATCGTTATATTTTCCGCTACGTGAAAAGCCAAACCAAACGATAAGAGCCGTTCAAAAAATTCTTGTCTGGTTCGGTTTTCCGAACCATGACATGGTTTGTATCCATGTTTGGAAGAGTCATTATTACCATGTATCTTTAAAGACTCCATGACATGGGTTCGGTTTTTTCCGAACCTCGGTTCGTAGCGCGGTTGGTTTCCAACAGAGGTTCGGCTAACCGAACCTCGCTCAATGGCGGCTTCGATGCCCGCCAATGCTGACGACTTGCTTAATTTGGTCTGTTTTACAATATCGGTGAATGACAACGGTTGCGCGTCTACCCCCGTTTGAAAATAGTTGAACAACAGACAAAGCGTCACCCTGGTTTCGGCCTTGCTCATATTCTCACGGACCATATACCAGACTTCTATCGGCAGGTGAATACCCTGATTTGAAGAAAACGCGCACCCCTTTTGAGAAGCCGTTTTGTTTTTTTGGGGAGTAGTGCTTTTACTATGTGAAAGGTCTTTCGTGGTCATAGGGCCATCACCTCTTTGTCCGGGCCGTCATTGAGGGGATATTGCACTAGAGCCGCGTTCATGTGATCCCAACAGACGGGCATCATTATCCACCGTTTGGGGGGGCGTCTGAGCCGCTTAATGTCATTTGGCAGAGGCAACGGCCATATTAGGGCCTGATTGGCCGGGTTTTGGCACTTTGCTAGATATTGGCACGTTTGGGCCGGTTCGATGTTGATGAGTTTTTTAGCGGTCATTTTTATCCTCCGTATGCCAATCTATTTTGCCCGTGCTTACGTCCCAGGTTCCCAAAAGAGGGATAAGCTGGTTGTGTTCAACGTCCATAACAAAACCTTCCGGGGTAGCAGTTGGGGGGGGGGAGAAGGCTTCTTGGGGCGGGCAGGGAATGGCGCTCATTCTGCCTTCTAAAATTTGAATGATGTCTTCTGTCACACACTCAACATACGTGATGTATTCAGGCTCAAATCCTTCAAGCGTTAGCAGAGTTTTCAGCTTCTGACCTGCTTCCAAGATTTGTAGCTTGTTCCAGGTTGGCAAACTATCAGACATCATTTTTGCTCCCTTCAAACAAGGACAAAGCAAGCTGAACTTGCCTTTCTCGATACGCTCTTGATTGGCAACTGCGGGAGCAATAATAGGGGACTGGTCCCCTTTTGTTGGTGGGGAAAAAGGTTTCCTTGCAGTACTTGCAGCGCGCTCCTATGACGCGAGCAGTCCTGAGTGGGTAACGATGTGCGAAGCCATCATTATCGATTGGTACGAAAGTACCAGAAATTGAGTAAAGCATGGTGGTTCTCCTTTGTTATAATACATAAAGCGGCAACACTATCAGCCCAAGAGGGAGAACCACCAAGTCCTTGCTCATTGGGTAATAGCGTTGCCGCTTTATGATTGAATACAAATATTCAATTGTTGAGCAAGGATGTTTGGTGGTTCTCCCTCTTGCCCCCGCATCATACCACAAATCAAAACACAACGCAAAACTTAACATTCAAATCTAGCGCACTTTGTTACTACTACCAGCCCTACGCGGCTATATCTACCAATTTCCGGGCCTGGCCGGGCCGGTCGGCGGTAGTAGTAGCAGCTAAAGCGGCCAAAATGCGTCTTCTGTAGCTGCCGCCTGTTTTGGTCCTGTCATCAAACAAAACCTCGGCAACGTCGGCCTGGCTGGGGTTGTCCAGATGGGCAATAGCCAAAGCGTCTTGTTGGGGTTGGGCCTTTTTCAGATAGTGGTAATAGGGTTCTGTGGATAAGTTGATGCCCTGGAATATCCAGGGCTTGCTTGTAACCAACCAGGGCCAAGCAGTCTCAGGGGTATCAAGTTCTTTGGGGAACGGCTCAGGAGCGTGGGTAGCCGAGGGAATTGCTGCCTCGATTCTGTTGGCAATGTGTCGTAACACCTTGACCAACACGCGGGGATTATTTAGAGTCGGTTCATCCTGCAAAAGTTGGGTTAAAATAGACCTGGCGTTATAATGTGTGGTAGCCATTGCGGACATAGCCTCCGTTTTATGGTTAGGGCGGCCCGACGTGTCCCTCACGTGGGCCGCTTGCTTTTTTACAATACCATACAACCCTGACTATCGTCAAACATTTGTTCTGTGGCCGCTAATTTGCCCATATTCGCGTTTTTGGGCAAAAAAGGTAGTATAAGGGGGCCTAACGGCCTGGGAAGATTAAGAACGTGCGTTTTGTTTGGGCGGATTTTATGATAAAATGCTCTGTATGAACGACAAAATGGACTCCGGGCAATTCCTGACCATGACCGAGTTTTTCGACTTGAAAATCGAGCCACTACGCCAAGAAATTCAGATGATGCGGAGGGCCATTGAAAAGTTATCGGTGGGAATGGTGACGCAATCAGAATACCAGCAAATTCAAAGCGAGTGTGCCGACCAGGGCCAAAGAATAGCGGGCCTTGATGACCGTCTCGACAAGTTGGAGCATTATCATAACGTCCAGATGTGGGGATTTCGCATTATGGTCAGCATCGGTACGGCGGTTAGTATCGCCGGGTTGATTAAGTGGATGGTGGGGTGAAATGCCAACTATTACACATCAGGTTTTGGAACAACGTCAATTAGAGCAAATCGCAGAACCACAGAAGCCAGACAGGCGCAAAATGATAGCCTTCCTGCTTGTGGCTCAAGTTGCGTTGTTGTGTACGTGGGGAATGGCTTGCTTCGTATTAGGGTTGTTTAGTAATCAAATGGGTATAATTCAGAAAGCCGCACAAGTTTGGCAAATATTAATCTCGTAGAATGAAAGGTAAAACAATGAATAAAAAGATGCTTGCTACGGTCATTGTGGGTGCAGGGTGTCTTGTTGTTATACCAAAAGAGGGTGTTTTCTTTGCCATAATTATGTTTTTGTTTTTTATGTGGATAATTTGGTATGTTGAACTTGCTAAATTATTCTTTGGCAAGAAGTAATTCAGTACAACAATCCCCTGACTAACTTTTTTCCACCCCCCAAAAAAATTTCCTGAATCATTGCTTGACATTCTCTTTTTTTGCCTGTAAACTGTTCAAACTGTTCTATCAATAGAACGACGTTCTGTATTTGACACTATGTTTATAATCAAGCCTCGCGCTCGAGCGCGAGGCCAGCCATAAAGGAGAAAACTCATGGCAAAATTATCAGTGCCCATTACTGACCACAAGGGAGATTTATCCGTCGCCCGACTGCCTGTTGATGATGCTATCATTGACACGGACATCACCAGTTTTGTATTGGCAACGGCCGGTATGGTTGCCGGCAATTATGGTCAGACATCCCTGGATTTTACCACCCCTAAAGACACCGGCCCGGGCGGAAACCCGACCAATCCAAAAGCGCAGGTTGAGAATAAGTGGTTGGTCAAGTACCATGACACAGTTGTGGTTACTAATGTTCACACCATGGAAATCCCATGCGCCGATTCCGCCCTGAAATCTGCCAACACCGACAACCTTGATTTGGCTGCCGGTGCCGGTCTGTCGTTTAAAACTGCATTTGAGGCTACCGCGAAAAGTCCCAAAACGGGTAATGCCGTCGTCATTGACGAGGTGATTAGTGTAGCCCGCAACCTGTAAAAATCTACTCAGTTTTTTATTTAGCCATTAAACGAAAAGGAGAACGAACATGGCAAATTTTAATCTTCCCGTAACCGATTACGGCGGGGAAAATTCATCTGTTCAAATCGCTGTAGCCGATGCGGCCGCAGACGTTGATTTAACTGCGCTGTTTAACGCCGTTGACGGCATTGTACTGGGAAACCTGGGCCAATCCACTCTAAACCGTTCTGTTCCAAAGGACGTTGGTCCCGGTGGTAATGCCGCCGATCCATTTGCTACCCGTAAACTCAAATGGTTATGCCGCTACCATGACGCCACCACGCTGGAAAAGCACAATTTGGAAATTGCTGCCCCGGAAATGGCTCTTCTGACCGGAAACACTGATTTTGCAGACCTGGCGGCCGGCGCAGGGCTGACGTTTAAAAATCAGTTTGACGCGCTGGTTAAAGCACCCGGTACGAATAATGCCGTCGTGCTGGATAGCGTTGAACTGCGTGGGCGCAATTTGCGATAAGCGCGAGAATTGCCTTTGTGCTGTTGCGCTTGAGGCATACAGGTTTTTTAAGAAGTTCAGGGGCGCACTTTAGCGCCCTTTTTCTATAGGTGATTAGATGTCCGGTTTGTTGATTCCCGATGATTGGAACGAACCTACAGACGGCTTTTGTACCATGTCCGTCACTGTGCCCAATAGTGCGGCGTGGAGGGCCATTGTTCGCGGCGCTTTGTATGCGCTTTCGCTGCCATCTGAATTTGACGCCGATACCGGCAATGCAGATATAGCTGCCTCTGTTGGTTCGGACATCTTTAACAGCGTTATATTTAATTGCCCGTGAGAAAACGTGTTCCTATCCCTGATGATTGGAATGAGGCCACTGACGGTTACGCCTGCGTCCTGTTTTGTATCCCCAATTCGTTTGAATGGCGGTCAATATACTATGGCGCTTTGTACGAGCTGACGTGGTGGAATAAATGGGACCCTGACACCGGGGACTCGCTAGTGGCCCGTGATTTAGCAAAATCCACCCTGGAGAGTTTATGTATGGCTAATTGTGACGACATTGTAACTGCCCTAAATCGCATTGCCGATGCGCTGGCCGGTGATGGGCAAACGACAAATGGCTTAGTTGACGTTGTAACCAAATTGGATGAAATCAAGCAATACATTGACCAGGTTGAAACCATCCAAAACAACGCCGTTAGGGTGCTGGGCGGCGTGGTTGAAACCGTTTTACCAGGGGGGCCATAATGTCGGGACAAACTAACAACACTGACCATCTGGCGGCCTACAACCAAATTATTCAGGCCGTTAATGACTTGCAACTGAGTATAGAAACGGGCAATCCCCCGGTTAACATTGCCACCATTTTAGGCGACATTCAAAACAACATTGAAAGCCTGGAGGCCACTCTCGATGCCAGAAGCCAGGCTGAAACCGTCGCCCAAAATACCAACTTTAGCAATTTAATTTCTGCTCTTGCTTCGTTAAAACCAAACAACTGTTGTTGTGGTGAAATTAGTGGATACGCGCCACCATCTACAGGTAGCTACGAGGGTGGCCCTGTGCCTACTAATCCATCAGATGACGTGATATGGAAAATTCCTTCTGGTGCGCCCACGCCAACAATCCCCGGTACAACCGTCTATTATGACCGAAAATGCAAGGTTGCCAATGGGATCATAGAGGATATTAAATCACTGATTGACATGTTTCTTGATTTAGTTGTAGTTGAATATGCGTTTGATTTGTGGTTTACAGCTATTGGCGGGGCGATAGGCGGGGGTATTGACCTGATTTTGCCGGGTAGCATTATTTGGGGGGCTGTAATTGGGTTTGTGTTGGATGTGTCCTTAATCTTGCTAAACCAAAATGTTGATTTAGGTTTACTAAAAACTTTCCTTGCAAATAATCAACAAGATTTAGTGTGTGCTTTGTACAATTCCACTTCACATATTGAGACTATAACGAATGTTTCCAATTTGATGTCGGGCGCAGGCCAAAATGCGGGTAATATCTTGTTGATAAATACTCTTTTGGCTGTTGATATTGTGTCCTACCTTTGGTTTTCAGGGCCGGAAATTTTAGAAGCCAATCTCGCGGCCTACACGCCGCCGATTGATTGTAGCATGTGCGAATGTACTGAGACTATTGTTAATGGCACGATTGACACATCGATCGGGTTCCACACCTGGTCATCAGGCCATCGAAGTAGCCCATACCCAAACGAATTAATGAATTTCTGCTATTGCGCGGGTGGTGTCAAACAATTGCGTGTAAAATTCTTGGCGTTTAATGGTTGGGTAGATGCCGGAGGCGGTTTTACAGACTTTAGATTGTGGAGTACATGTGCATCGTCCAATAGCCCAGCAGATGTATTTGTTAGCCAGGACGCACCTCCTCCCCTTAATCAAGAGTTCGTGTTCAATGAGTTGATTTTTTGGGGAGCCAATCCATTCAGCGTTGATGTCGAGGTACTAGGGGAAGTGTAATGACATGTCGCCATCCGTATTCAAAACAACAGGTGGATTATCTCATAGCCAATAACCCAGGGCCACAGGGGCCCCAGGGGGACCCCGGGCCCACCGGCCCACAGGGTCCGCAGGGTATTCAGGGGGATGCCGGGCCCAC
>CAYWSS010000249.1:0-7969 GCA_964460505.1 uncultured Caldilineaceae bacterium
GGCGTGGGCCAAGGACCCTGGTGCGCGGCGCCCCCTCGTGTATCTGTACGCCGACTACGACGCCGACGGAGTGCGCCTCGATCCCGGCGGCGGCGTGAGGTCGGACATTCTGCGGGCCCTGCGGCCCGTTCTTCAGGCCACGGACGCCCCCCTCCTCGAGGCCGCCGCGATGAGGGAGGAGTGGCTGCCCCCGGGCCCGGTGGAGGTGGCAACGGGCCTCCGGGCCGCGGCCCTTGTGGCCTTGGCATACTTGGATGACGAGCTGGCGGCCTTTCACTCCGTGCGCTTGTTGGGTCACCGCCACACGGATCGGATGGGGGGCGAGCCGGCGGTGACGGCGGCCCGGGTCCTCGCCTCCCAGGATCGGCAGCTGCCCTTGTACACCTACGTCCTGGGCGCCGACGGGTCTTTGCCGGAGGTAACCGCCGAGTGCCTCCGGCACCTCGTGGGGCTGCCGCCGCCCTTGGTGGAGGATCTGGCCGCCGCCTTCGGCCCCGAGGCTCCGGAGGCGGCCTTGGCCGGCCTCTTCGAGCTGCTGGTGGCGCACCCGGCGCGGGAGACTTTCCGGCCCCTGGTGGCTCGCTACCTGGCCACCGTCGAGGACCGGGACTTGTACCACTACCTGGTGACCGTGATTGCAGCCAGCCGCAAGGGTGGCTTGATCGAGGAGCTCCTGGAGGCCGCCACCTGGGAGATGGACCCGTCTCGGATCGAGGCCCTCACCGATGCCCTTTCCCTGTGCCATGGCGATCCGAGGGTGGACGCCGTCGTGGACAAGCTCCGGGGCCGGGGGAGGCGGGAAGGGTGATCGCCGCCGGCGGCTGCTACCATCCGGCCCGCGGTCACACTAGCCCCGCGAGGTTGCCATGACGAAGGAAGACACAGGCCTCACCTACGCCGCGGCGGGGGTCGACTACGAGCGGATCGATCCCGCCAAACGCTTGGCCCAGGAGGCCGCCGCGGCCACCGCCGGCAACCTGGCGCCCTGGGGGCTGACGGAGGTGCCAGCCAGCAGGGGCTCGAGCGCCTACGTGTGGGATGAGGGGGATGCCTACCGGGCCTTTGTCCTCGAATGCCTTGGCACCAAGAGCCTGGTAGCGGCGGCCATGCGCTCCATCACTGGCCGCACGTACTTCGATGCCTTGGCCCAGGACACCGTGGCCATGATCGTCAACGATATCGCCGCTGTGGGCGCCGAGCCCCAGGTGGTGACCGCCTACTGGGCCGTGGGCTCGTCGGAGTGGTTTGACGACTCCGAGAGGGCCACGGACTTGGCCACCGGCTGGGCGGCGGCCTGCAATGCGGCCGGGGTGGCTTGGGGCGGAGGCGAGACCCCCGCCTTGGGCGGGATTGTGGCCCCCGACGGCATCGACCTGGCCGGGGCCTGCGTGGGGCGGATCAGGCCGAAGCATCGCCTCGTAATGGGCGACCGCTTGGTCCCGGGGGATGCCGTTGTTCTGGTGGGGGCGAGCGGCATTCACGCCAATGGCCTGACCCTGGCCCGGCGGATTGCCGAGGCCCACGGCGACGGGTACGCCGCCCACCTCGACGACGGCACCCTGTACGGGGAGGCGTTGTTGACACCAACGCACCTGTATCCCCGCTTCCTTGCAGACGTGTGGGCGGCCGGCGTGGACGTCAGGTACTTGTCCAACATCACGGGCCACGGCTGGCGGAAGTTGATGCGCGCCCCCCGAGACCTCGGCTATCGCATGCACTTCGTGCCGCCCCTCAGCCCGTTGTTCCGGTTCCTGGTGGAGCGGGGCGGGATCAGCCCCGGCGAAGCCTACGGCAGCCTCAATATGGGTGCTGGCTACGCCGTCTACGTGCCGGAGGGCGACGTGGGCGGCAGTCCATGGATCCTCGCCCGGCCCTGGGTCTGGAGTCTCGGATGGCGGCCCGCGCGCGGTTGTCTATTTTGCGCGCGGGTGGGGTCAATTGATGCCGGGCTGAGCGCATAGGAGCCGTGAAAGGCAAAATAGGCCTGGTTGAGCCGGCGCAAATTGTGGCCTTGGCCGACCAGCTTTACCCGTTCCTCTTCCATAAATGCCTCTGCCTCTTCAATTTTTCCGTCAGCCAACAACTCATCAACCGTTTGCCGGATGCGGCGCATGGCCAGTTGAAACTCAGACGGCTCGCGCGGTTCGGGTTCACCCTGCTCGTTGAGGGGCGGCAATTTGTCGACCCAATCCGGGTAAAAACGGGTAATTACTTTGCGGCCAATCTCCTGGCCCACAAGCGAAGCCGTTGTTTCATTAATGGTGGTCAAGCGAGGAAAGTCGCCATATCCCCAGGCAATATTTGTGGGGAATGTGTACAGATAGTTATGTGTCCATTCATGGGCGGTGGTTTCTACCAGCCACGGCAGCCAGTTGTTTCCCACGACCATAGTGGGGTAGCTGCCAAGGCCACCGACGTTGGTAATGTAGCTGGAAATATCGCCGCGCCGGTGCAGGGTCTCTTCAATTTCGGTCCGGGTAGCTGTGTCTAGCCCCGGCTCAAGCGCAAAGAAATGTTTGCGTTCGATTTTGTCTCTGGGAGAAAGAATGAGGGCTGTCGGTGGATTAACTAATCGAAACGCAACAGGTGGGAACGGCTTTCCGGCAAAACTGAAGCCCTCCTCCTTCAGCACCACCTCAATTTGCCGGGAAATAATGGTTTCAACCTGCGGGATAAGCTGGGCCTGCTTCTTTTTTTGTTGCGCTAAATCCTGTTCCAGCGGGGCAGCCGCATCACCGGCTTTCCGGGGGGATTCTGCCCCGGCATAAATCCGGTTAATTTCCTGCTTCAGCCGGCGAATTTCGGCCTCTTGCTCAAGATAAGTGTCTACCAGTAAGCGCTGGTCCAGCGGGTCCACAGGGACTGCATAGGGGACAACCTGCCGCTTAACTTCACTGGCCGCCGCCAACGATATCCAATTGACAAAATCAAATTGGTGATTGGCAGTAACGGCATCAACCTGCACCATTAAATCGTGCTCAGTGGCCACAGAGGCAGAAGTTAACACAAATATTATGCCGATAAAAAGGAACACGCGAGCGACTCGCCGTCGCCGGCGCCGCCGTTTGGTACGGGCCAGTATTTTTAGCGTTTTTTTTGAGGGAATCCAAACCATTTGATTACGGGGTTATATCGATTTACGATTTCAGATTTACGACTATAGCCTGTGAATTTACGGTTAAAAATACAGCGAGGGCTAATTGTAAATTGGTCTTCGGCAAAATTATTTACATCGCAAGGTTAACAATTTTTGTTTCTGCAAAAGCCTAAGACGCTATAGTGCCGGTGACTTCATCTAACTTATCTTGGGTGCCAATAACCACTAAAATATCGCTTTCTTGCAGTTCAACTTCGCCCCGGGGAGTAAAGCGGTATCGTTTTCTTATCTGAAAGATATCTTCTTTATCGCTCTTCTCAAAATCCGGAGACTTGATAGCCACAACCAGCAGGCCGGTGTATTTTCCAATGTCTCTGATACATACTCTTGCGGGAGAATCTTCTTGTTGACTTTCTTTAAATAGTGCAACCAGTGCGGGTGTTTTAATTTTTGACACAGGCAGCTCTGTAAAGCGCAGCGTTTTTTCTTTGTCCGTTACCCGGATCATCTGGTCCAGAAATTGCACAACTTCCGGCCGTATCATTTCTGAAGCAATGCGCATGCCGCCGATGATATCTGTTGACACCACCTTGTTTGCCCCCGCCCGCTCCAGTTTTTCCAGGTTGTTCTTTTCGTCATTTACCCGGGTGACAATGCGCAGGTTAGGGTTAAGCGAACGGGCAGTGAGCGTGGCAAACAAGTTGTCTTTATCGTCACTTAGCGCCGCAAACAGGCCGGCCGCGCTTCTAATGCCTGCTTGTTCCAAAATTTCATCTTCTGTGCCGTCGCCTTCAATATAAATAAGACTCTGTTGATAAATTTGGGCCAGCAATTTTAATTTTTCGATGGCCTTTGAGTCCTGCTCGATGACCACAAAAGGGGTATTCATTTCGCAAAAGCGTTTGATTATATTACGGCCGGTGCGCCCGGCTCCGCACAAAATATAATGCCCCGCCAGGTTAGCAATTTTTTGCTCGGCGCTCTCAGACATCAAGGTCATAATTTTATCCATCGGGTTACAAAATTGGCGCTTGATAACACATTTTGCTGCAATTTTATCCGCTGTTCGGGCGTACCCATCACAATCAAAACATCTCCACTTTGCAATTTGGTGTTACCTCTGGGGGTGTAGATGTACGGGTCGTATCCGTTTTCTGCCTGAACTTGACCGCGTTTTACCGCTACCACCATCAGCTCGGTTCGCTGCCCAATATCTGCAATCTGCAACCTTCCCTGTTTTAGGCGCTCCACCAGCGCCGGAATTTTTATTTCATCAACATGCACCTCTTCCAAACGAAGGGTTTGGCCGGTTTGCTGCTCGGCCCGCAGCATTTCATCCATCAGCGTGACTGCCTCTGATTCCAGCATTTCGGAGGCCATTCGCTGCCCGCTGACCGCATTGGGAGAGATGATAACATCGGCCCCGGCTTTTTCCAGTTTTTTGCGACTCTTTTCAGCGTGCAGTCTGGAAATAATATGCAGGCGCGGGTTCAGTGACCGGGCGGTGAGGGTGACAAACACATTGTCTTTGTCATTGCTCAGGGTCGTAACCAATCCTTTGGCCCGGTCTATTCCGGCCAACCATAACACTTCGTCCCGGGTGGCGTCGCCTTGTACGTAAGGGATTTCTACCTCGCGCATCAAACCTTCTAAAACGGCCGGGGCTACTTCGATAACCACAAACGGTGTTTGCGATTTATAAAACTCAATGGCCAACTGCCGGCCCAATTTGCCCGCGCCACACAGGATGTAATGGTCTCGCAGGCGCACAATCTTTTTATCAACCTGCCTGCCTTTGATAAATTGGTGAAATTGCCCATCAATAACAAACGAGGCCACAGTGGTGACGGCATAACCGCCAATACCAATGGCAAAGAGGCTCAGCACAATTGTAAATAGCTGGCCCTCGCGGGTAACCGGGCTGTAATCACCGTAACCAATGGTAGTCATGGTGATAACCGTGGCGTACAGGGAGTCTTGCACTGCCCATCCTTCCAAATTGTGAAAACCAATTGTTCCAATAATGGCCACCAGCAGGAACATATACAGCGCCCGGAATATCCTGAACTGATTGAGAGCAGAGGTGGGAACTTTGCCAAAGACAAAAATCAGGATAGAAAGGAAAATGAGGGTGCCATACACAAACATGGTGGTGGTAGTAAACAGTTGTCTTGCGGGGATAAAAACAGCGCTGATAATGATAGCCGCAATAATGACCGCAGCGTTGGCAATACTCCAGCGCATAATAGGCGCATAAGCCACCGACTGTTTAAAAACAGTTAAATTCTGTACCTGGTCGTGAATGGCGGACAGTAGTTTGGTGCGGGTCAGGGCTGCAAAAACGTGCCAGCCGGCCAACCCAAACACCAGTACATCTCCAACAAAGTCGTAAATGATTACGGACAGATTATTCTGGTCCAGAGGGGGTTTTAAAATGAACCAGCCCACACAAATTCCAATGGTCACGGCCAGCCATTCGGTACGCCGTTTTAAGGCATAGGAAGCCAGCTCCAGTCGTCTGAGCCGGTTGTTGAAGGGGATTATGTCATGGTAGGAATCGATGGTTTGCATCAATAATCGGCGTAAAAGCGGCTGAACGAGCAGCAAAAAGGCGCTCAATACCGGCAGTGTAAATGAATTCCACAGGTTTTTTGGATCATTTAGTTGGTAAATAAATCCATCGAAAAAAGCCAGTATCAGAAAGAGGACGTACAGGCCGGCACTTATAATGAAAGTCGCCACCAGCCAGGAAGAGATGCCCAAGCGAGCTATCAACGCTTCCGGCAGGGTTGATAGCTCAGCCGGCGGCATTTCAAACAGAGTGTCCAGAGCGTACCCTATTTTCCGGGGCTGTGGTTTTTTTACCGTATCCATTCCAACGCCACCCCCTATGCACTTTTTTCCAGCTCGTCAATCATCCCTTCGATAAACTTAAATCCACCCCGCCAGAAATCGGGGTCAGCCATATCAATGCCGGCTTCGGTAAGAATGTGTTGGGGGCCGGCCGAGCCGCCATAAGCCAGAATTTTGAGTAACCCGGGCTTAAAGCTATCGCCCTGCTCTTTATATTGCTGGTACAGGGACAAGGCCAACAACTGGCCAAAACTGTAGGCATAACAGTAAAACGGCGAGTGATAAATGTGGGGAATACAAATCCATTCCCGTTGAAAATCATTGCTGATTTCTACGGAGTTGCCAAATTGCTGCTGTAAATTTAAAAGGTAAAGTTGGTTAAGGTCGGCCATGGTGCCGCCCCCGGCAATGGTTTTGTGGGCGTCCCGCTCGAAGAGAACAAAGTAAGCCTGCCGCAATACCGTAGCGTATGAGTCGTCAATGGCTTCAACCAGCAGGTCCCGCCGTAATTCCGGGTCACTCTCTTCAGCCAACAGCCGGTCCGTCAGTAACATTTCTGAAAATACCGACGCGGTTTCGGCCAGCGGCAGGGCCGAGTGGAAGGTGAGTATGGAATGGTCTTCGGCCATCATGGCGTGGATGGCGTGCCCCAATTCGTGAGCCAGCGTGGCTACGTCGCGCGGTTCATCGGTATAGTTAACCAGCACCCAGGGGGTCAGTTGGGGCAGAATACCGGCGCAAAAAGCGCCGCCCCGTTTGGTTGGTCTAATTTCGGAGTCAATGTGTCCGTCATCAAATACCCGGCGGGCAAGCTGACCTGCTTTAGGCGAAAAATGGTCAAAGCTATCCAGCACCATTGTTACGGCATCGCGGTATTTAATTTTCTTGGCGGATGATTTATTAATGGGGGCGTACAGGTCGTACCGGCGCAGTCTGGGCATATTTAGCCACTGCGCCTTCAGTTTGAAATAGCGATGGAAAATGGGGGCTTGTTCGGCGCAAACATCCAGCAAGGTTTCCACCACCGGGTTGGGAATATCATTGCCAAGATTGCGCACCCCAATTGGAGAAGCGATGTTTCGCAAGGTTACATTTTCGCTGGCCCAATCACGGACCCGGTGAATGTAAATTTGGGCCAATATCGAATCCTCCTGCCCATAAACCCGGTACAATTCCTGATAGGCAGCTTCTCGCATTTCCGGCAAAGGATTGCGGACGTAGGTCATTAGTTCGCCCCGGGTAAGCTGTTTCTTTTCGCCGTCAACTTCAAGTTCGTACACAAACTTGTTAGTGATCATATCGTACAGGGTGGTGATGGCATTGACCCCATTAACATCTTTGATGTTAATGATTTTCTCTTCGGCTTCGGTCAGGGTGTAATCCTTAAATAAGCGGTCCTTTTCCAGGCTGTACCGGGCATCTCCGGCATATTCCAGCAGGCGGGTGGCCGCGTCATCATCCAATTCTTTCCACCACAAATTAATAAAAAGGATGCGGTTGTAGGCGTCGGTAATGAGCTGGTCCATCCGGCCCATCATAGCCAGGGCATCCTGGTTTTGCGTATCTTCCGAAAACCACAGTTGGCCGTAACTTCCAAGCCGGTGGGCAACCACGGAAAAAGCTTCCATCTTTTTCACCGCAGCCGCAAAATTATCGCCACTCATTTCGGGGGACAGGTTGGGGCGTACGGCCTCAATCGCTAATGTAATTGCTTCCAGCTCAACTATTGCTTCTTCAACCGCAGGATCGTTTGCATCGGGAAAAATAGCCTCAAGGGTCCAGGGTGATTGTGGATACCGGTTGTTTTGTTGGGGCATCGTGTAAAACCTCCAAATAATTTGCGCATAGTAATTTTCTAAAAACTCACCTGATTCTATGAACTCAGTAAACTCCTAACCCGGACGAGCCGGAACCAAATAGGAGCGGGGATTAAGGACCAGGAAGTATGGAGTTTTTAATATTTTCGGCTCTACAGGATTTCGCAGGATCAAAGTAAAGAATTTGCCACGAATTGCACGA
>CAYWSS010000250.1:0-7963 GCA_964460505.1 uncultured Caldilineaceae bacterium
TTTTCTGGGGCGTACCCCATTGTAACTGACTATTTTGAATTTATTTTATACGAGGCGTTAAGACGGCACGCCACTGCGTTGCGTGCCTGACTACGAACATTTTATACAAGGAGTCAGCTAATGGAAGTCATCCAGTTGGAAAATGCCACCAAAATCTACACCGTCGGTCAAGTGGAAACCCGGGCGCTAAATGGCGTCACGCTGAACATTGAAGAAGGGGAGTTCACCGCCGTGGTCGGCCCTTCCGGCTCAGGCAAAACAACCATGCTGCAATTGATGGGCTGTCTGGATCAGCCCATCAGCGGCGCGGTAAAAATCAACGGGCAGGATGTAACCCGGTTCAACGCCAATCAGCGCGCCAACCTGCGGCGGGAAGTGATTGGCTTTATTTTTCAATTCTTCGCCTTGGTTCCTGTTCTGAGCGCCTATGAAAATGTGGAACTCCCCCTGCTTTTGAACGGGGTAGACCCCAAAGAACGAAAGGGCCGGGTTATGGAGATGCTGGAAGCGGTTGATTTAGCTGACCGGGCCAATCACCGGCCCGACCAGATGAGCGGCGGCCAACAACAACGGGTAGCCATTGCCCGCGCTCTGGCAACCCGTCCCAGCATAGTGCTGGCCGATGAGCCAACAGCCAATCTTGACACGGCCAACGGCCGGCAAGCCATGGAGATTATGCAACGCCTTAATAAAGAGACGGGCACGGCATTTATTTTTGCCACCCACGACCCGCGCGTTGTGGCGTATGCCCGTCGGGTGGTAAAAATGCGAGACGGGCGGCTGGTAAACAACGGTCCGGAAACCAACAACCAAGCTTGAGTTGGTGTAAAATGGGCTTCGCAAAAAGTAAAAAAACCTCTGTGCGCTTTGCGTTCGTGTCTCCGTGGTAAATTTGCCTAAAAATGGACGGTTTAACTGAACTTGCTCTTCAATTTAATGCCGGCTGCCACGGAGTGAAAACAGGATAATTTCCGGCTGGCACAACATTCGCATGCGGGGGGCGCTCAAGCCTTCCAGCCCAATTCCACGGCTAATGTAGAGCGTTGTATCCTGCTCATTGTAACGGCCCATTTCGTATTGTTTGCCGGTAACGGTACTGGTTAACAATGCGCCGTACAGCGGCACCCTGAACTGACCGCCGTGCGTGTGCCCGCACAAATACAAATCAAGGGGATAGTCTTGCACCAAAGGCATTAATTCCGGCGAATGATACAGGAGTACGCGGGTGGAATCGATGGGGGCCAATTTGACCAGGTGGCGAAACGCCGAAGCATCTGACTCTAAATCGTGCTCGCAATCCATCCCCAACAGCGATAATTTATGGCCGCCCGGCAGTGTAATTACTGCCACTTCATCCCGC
Source organism: uncultured Caldilineaceae bacterium (assembly GCA_964460505.1). Lineage (GTDB taxonomy): Bacteria > Chloroflexota > Anaerolineae > 4572-78 > J111 > J095. Next base: position 1,361 of record CAYWSS010000250.1, read on the forward strand.
AACAGGCGGATATTCACCCCCTCAAACAGTGAGGGGGTGGTGGTGCGGGGGTCAACGGGCGGGCTGCCCAGCGTGGCATATACGCCATACGGGGCGCTCAATTTTTTCAACACTTTGCGCACCTCCGCCCGCGCGGTGGGGTCATCAACGTAAGACAGGTTGAGGTAGTCTCCGGTGATTACAATTATGTCCGGGCGAGCTTGCTCCACCAGCGACAGGAGATGAGCTTCGCGTTTTGTTAGCCGTTCTACGTGCAAATCGCTTAGGTGGAGGAGGCGAAGCGGGGGAGCATCAGCCGGGAGATGCGCGGATTCGATGGTTTGGCGCGTGGTTGAAAGCGCAAACGGCTCGTAAAGTGCCCCGGCCCAGTAAGCTGCTGACCCGAATAGTTGCAGCAAAATGAACACAACAACCCCAGCCGTAACTGAGCCGAACATCAGCGCCGGCAGCGCGGCCAACAGCACAACGCTCACTCGCGGAACCGTACTTACAAACAGTTGAGATCCAATTGGCCCAAACGAGTATCGCGCGCGGGGCAGCCACCAGAACAGCAGCCAGTCACTTACTGCAAATACCAGATAAACAGTAGCAGCAATTAGGGCACCACTCCCCACAACCAACCACCAAACAAACCACACTGCGGCAGTTATGGCCAACAGCCCGGCACCCAGTTGCAAAGCGTTCCATGTGGCCGGAATATACGCGGCCAAAAATAGTTTGTGCAAAAACCTGTCTTCAAGCACTCCCGCTGCCGGCGGAATTCTGGCATCGGTTGCGGAAGCATATTGAACGGTGAAGTTTTCGCTGGTTTTCTTGATTGGGGTTGTAATCATTTATCAGGGGCGCTCTCTGTATTTAACCAGAGTCAATTGATTGCCGTGGGGTAAATCAAATTTGTACTCAACACTATTCATCAGTTTGTAAATGTAAAACAAGCCCATCCCGCGCCGGGTTCGGGCTTCAAGTGGAGCGTTGGGCTCTAATTCTGGAACTTGATTGGGGTCAAATGGATTGCCCTGATCACAAATAATTATTCTGAGGCCATCGCCCTCAATCTGACACGTTATTTGAATCTCCCCCGTCTTCCGGCCACCGTAAGCATGCTCGATAATATTGGTGCATGCCTCATCGACCGCCATTTCGACGGCGTAGATTTCTTTTTTATTCAAACTGGACTGGGCGGCCGCCGCTGTCACAAATTCGGCAATTTGGGCCAGGTTTTTAAAGTCGGCCACACAAGCCAGTTTTTGAACCGCTGTCATATACGTTTATGTTTCCGATTGGTTTTCTACATCCCGCTAACGCGCTTTGAACCTCATCACGAGGTGCCTCTAAAAACTGCCCACAGCCTCAACCTCTGTATCAAAGGTTGTAAAGAGCGGGGTCAAACCGGCCAAATCAAGCGCCTCTTTAATTCTTTGAGGCACTGCCGCCAGCACAAGTTGCCCACGATTTTGCTTGCACTCATTCTGGGCATCTATCAATTCACCCAACCCGGCACTGGAGATGTAGGTAACATTTTTCATATTTAACACAATGTTATACCGGCCTTCTCCCTTGATAGCTGCCAATGCTTCTGACAACTCTTTAACCGTGGATGTATCTATCCTTCCTTTGGCCACTACCAGATTGCAACGGCGTAGAGCTACAGTTTTAATTTCCATAGTCACACTCTCCTTGGAGAAAAAGTAAAAAGAGTTTTTTATATATAGCGGCGCTTAATGTAACCGTTCACCCCCTCCAACTCCATACGCATCAAGCTAATAATTTAAGTAACCTGAGAGCACGGGGGGACGCGAAGCGGGGGGGGAGCGATTACGCGCTTAATTAACACACAAGCCAACAATTATATCATCAGGCAATACAGAGAACAAATGTATCTAAATCGAATTACGATTTACGATTTACGATTATAGTTCTGTGGATTTTCGATTAAACCCGTACACAAAAACCAATCGCCAATCGTCATTTGTCATTTGCCATTTACTGTGTTGCTACGGGCCGATCAGGGTCAGTAATCCACTCGCTCCAGGAGCCGGGATACAGCCGGGGCCGGCCCAATCCGGCATGGAGCATGGCCAGAATATTGTGGTTGGCTGTTACCCCGGAACCGCAATAAAAGATGGTCTGCTCCGCCGAAATGTTGCCCAACTGTTTTTGAAACCGCTCTCTCAATAGTTTACTCGAAAGAAATGTACCACTTTCATCCAGATTTCCGGCAAACGGCAGGGACACTGCCCCGGGAATGTGGCCGGCTACCGGATCAAAAGGCTCAGTTTCGCCGCGGTACCGCTCACCGGCGCGGGAGTCGCACAATCGCCAATCTGGGTCGGTGCGAATTTCTGAGACCTCGTTAACCGAAACGAACATCTCATTTTGGGGTGCGGCGATGAAATTTTGTGGCACGCGATTTTCTGTACCGGAACGAACAGGATGATCTTCGCGCTGCCATTGCTGCCAGCCGCCGTCCAGCACGGCAACCGCTTTGTGCCCCAACCAGCGCAGCATCCACCACAGCCGGGCGGCAATTCCGCCGCCAAAACTGTCGTAAGCCACAACCTGCGTACGGCTATCGACGCCCCAGTTTGAAAGGGTTTGGGCAACTACCTCAATCTCCGGCAGCGGATGCCGGCTGGATTGGCCGGGGACAACTGTGCCGGACAGATCATCATCCAAATTTGCGTACACCGCTCCCGGAATGTGATTGGCTTGATACTCTCGCCAACCCAGCTCTGTATCGGCCAGTGAAAATCGACAATCTACAATTACCCAGTCCGGGTTGTTTAAATGGGGCAGTAAATCATTGGTAGAAATTAACGTGGTAAAAGCCATCATTGTTCCTTTCTCATTAAAAGACAGATGCCAGTTGTCAGATTTTTGCATAATTGCCGGGTATGCACGCAAAACGCTACGCTGGAGCGGGGGAACGAGGAAAAGGTATGAGGAGATGATGAGATAAGAGAAATCTTCGCGCCACTTTCATCATCGCCACTGCCGATTAACCTTCATCGTTCATCCTTCATCATTATTCCCCATACAGCCACCGTTCCTGTATGGCATCCATCCGGCCACTTTCTTCTAAACGAGCCAGACTCTGATTGACCGCCTTAAGCAACTCCCGGCTCTCAATATGGACAGCGGCGGCATACCATTCATCGGTGAGACAGGTAACTATTTGAAGCCCTTGGGAAACAGCGCTAACACCACTTACCCCGTCTACAATGGCCGCATCTGCCTCTCCGTTGAGTACGGCAGTCAGGGCCTCATCGGCCGTAGAACGACGAAGCAGCGTAATATTTGCCGTTTCTTTTGCCAGTTGGCGCGCTTCCATGTCCGCCTGACTTCCCCACTCCACAGCCACGGTGTGGCCGGTTATGTCATCTATGTTAGATAGGGTGGAGTTGTTAACGGGGGTGACAAGCACCTGTCCGGCATTAAAATAGTTGGTTGTGTAGGCCACATCCTGCGTCCAACGCGGATCGTAGGGCAAGCCGGAAATAACCAGATCAACCCTGCGGGCCAGCAATGCATCATACAATCCGTCGAACCCAATATTGACCAACTCCAGGTCAGCGCCCAAATCTGCGGCCACAGCCCGGGCAATATCCACATCCAGCCCCACAATTTGATTGTTGCCGTTAATGGCCTCAAACGGCGGAAAACTGGCATCCAACCCCACCCGAACCGCGCCTCTCCGCTGAATTTCGACCAGGGTGCCGTTGTCACGAAGAGCGTAATACCACCATCCCACAATCGTCAGCAACACCATTAAACCAATACCGATGGCCACTTGCCTGGGTGATACGTGAGGCATGATACCTGATACCTGCCACCTGCCACCTGACATTTGATTATTCTCCACCAATCACCTCTTCTCCGCGGCTGTACCGCTGAAGTTCCAGGTAGATTGGCTTGGGGTCAAAATCAGAGGTGACAAAAGTAAAATAATCCAGATACGTTCGGGCCGGCTGCGGATACCGAAAGGCCCACAGGCCACCGGCTTCTGCCCAGGGCCAGTCTTCTATCAATTCGTAGGCGCGAATTGTATTTTTAATTCGCTGGGCAGGCTTCACGGCGCGAGTCCAGCGCGGGTGATCATTCCAGCCGCCTTCGGTGATATAAATAGGCAGGTTGCCGTACCCGTTGTCTGCCATAAGTTGGTGTGCCAACTCAGTTCGGCGAAAGTTAATTACATCCGGGTCAGGCGGGTCATCGGCAGAAAAACTCCAGCCGTAGGCATGCACCGATAGTCCGTCCATTGCCTCACCGGCCCCTGCGTCCAGCATCCGTTGCAGGTAAATTAAATCATTTAGAGCCTGATCACTACCAGGCGGGGCCAGCGTGGGAGCCAAGGCCCCCCCTAAAACCAGCACCTCCGGATATTCCGATTGCTGCACGCGCTGGTACGCCACCTTCAGCAAATCCGTGTACCCCTCCGGGTCGATGGGCTGAAAGCCCCATTCCAGAGCCAAATTCGGCTCGTTCCAGATAATTACCGCCGGGACTTGATCGCCGTAGCGATTGACAAAGGCTTCAACATAATCGCCAAAGTCGTCGTAATAATCGGGCGATAAATAGGATGTGGCCGAATCTGTGGGGCGCGCCCACTCCGGCACAAAGCCCAGCCGGGCAATAACGGATAGCCCCTGACGGGTGGCGTGGTTAATTACCAGGTCACTGTGAGACCAGTCGAAAAAGCCGGGGAACGGCTCCCGGTACGCCCACGGGAAATATTCAACAATCCACGGCGCGCCCATCTCCCGCACCATCTCAAGCGTGCGCTTAATCTTCCAGGATTCCACCTCGTCAGTAAGGCGGGTGTGTACACCCATTTTGGGGTTAATTGTTGATACGGCTCTCTGGGGGCCAAGTTCAATTTGGCCGGGTGGCATTGCTGCCCGAATAAAAAAGACGATTATAAGTAACAGCAATAATATTGCCGCAGCACGCAGGGCAAAACGCAAATTTTCCGGCTCGACGTTTTTCATAGATTCCAATTATACTGAGAAACACGTCATCTGGAAAAGCGATTTTCTGATAATTGGCCGGACAAATAGTATAAGGCATTTTCGAAGTTTAAATCATCCCAAACTTTGTTGTAAAATCGGCAGTGGGGTCTTTGATATTTCCCGTGGTGTAGTGGCAGGTCTTGTGCCTACCTTGGGCAACCACAAGGGTACGCCACTACATATTAGGGTACACCCAGCGCACGGCAATTCCTAAAAAGCCTGCGTGATACGTGAGAGCAAGTTTTGGCACGCATCACGTATCACTCGTCACGCGGGTTGGGATGATTATTTTTTCGGAACTGCCTAAATATTCTATTTGCACCCGTTGCAACATGTGGGTACAGGTGATATACTTATCTTGTACAATTTTTGGGTATCTTATTGAGAATTTTATTTAGTACGATTGCCTCCAAATTCGAGACCATCGCCTGATATCTTTGCTTAAGGGAGACAAGGATATGACCGTCGTATCCGCTCATCGCTGCGATATAGGTCGTGTGTACACGCACAACGATGATTTTGTGCTGGCTGATGACAACATCGGGCTTTATATTGTGGCCGATGGCGTAGGCGGAAATGAAGCCGGTGATGTCGCCAGCCGGATGACAGTCACCACGATAAAATCGATCATTGCAAAGAAACTCACTGCCCGTCCTCACCCCCAACCAGCCCCCGTAATCAAGAATTTTCTAATCGAGGCGATTGAAACTGCCAATCACGCTGTTTATGAAGCGGCCCAAAAAGCAGAGCAAAAGCGCAAAATGGGCACGACCGTAGTCTCCGCTTTACTGCACGGCTCCAAAGTATATATCAGCCACGCGGGTGACTCCCGGGCATATCTGGCACGCGGGATTGAGTTTACTCAACTCACGGAAGACGATTCCTGGCAGGCGCAATTTGGCCCGGCCAGTAATCAAACAGACAACAGCAAAAAGAGTGGAATTGAACACTTTCTCACAAATTCGGTAGGGCAAGACGCGCCGGTAAATCCCTCATTTATTGAAATAGACACGGAGCCGGGTGATTGGCTGTTGTTATGCAGCGACGGTTTGTGGAATATGGTAGACGACGGTCAGCTTCTGGCCAGCCTGCAAAATGCTCAAGACACTCCGGACCAAGCTGTGGAAAGTATGGTAAAAGCCGCAAACGCTGCCGGCGGCAAAGATAATATTTCCGTAATCGCAATAAAAATCCTGCCTTAAAAATACCCCCCCTGTTTTAACTCAACTGATTGCCATCAAAAACATATGGCCCCCGCCAAGCACTACCCTTTAGAATCTGGCTCTCTAGGTAGTTTGCAGGATCGCTCTATAAAAAGCGTGTTATCTGCCACGAATTACACTAATTTCACTGATTTTTTATTTTTTCGTGTTAATTCGTGCAATCCGTGGCAAATTCTTTACTTTGACCCTGCGAAATCCTGTAGAGCCTAGAATCTTTGCTGTTTCTGTAAATATCCCTTTCATTATTTCTGTCAGTTCTATCAGTTGCCTTCCTTCCCTTCTTTTCATTTTGATGACTGACTTTAACATGTTTTTGGGCATCGTTTCATTCGGCCAAAATGAAGCAAAAGATCGGTTTACAATTTTCGCTA
>CAYWSS010000251.1:0-7958 GCA_964460505.1 uncultured Caldilineaceae bacterium
TTATGCAATGGAAAGAAATCAGAAATCATTACCCCGGCCAATGGCTCCTGGTTGAAGCAATCAAGGCGCACACGGAAGGGAGTCAACGTATTCTGGATGAACTGACCGTCGTCAATACGTTTCCGGACTCCCGCGCGGCGATGCACGGTTATACCCAATTGCATAAAGAAGCCCCACACCGTGAATTGTACGTTCTGCACACAGACCGCGAAAAACTGGATATTACCGAGCGAAAATGGCTTGGAATTCGGGGAACGCAATGAATATTACCGTAAAAGATGGCCTCCCCTTGATTTAAGGCATTATTGACCTATCGCGGGCAAACCATGACGTTGAACGACGTTTTGCTTGATACGGGGTCGGCAGGCTGTGTATTTTTGGCGGACAAAGTAGAAACCATTGATTTGTTATCCGAGCCTGATGATAAAATTGAACAAATACGCGGCGTTGGCGGAACAGAATTTGTTTTTACCAAACAAATTGATAAGTTGAGCCTTGATGGAATGGTTCTTGAAAATTTTGAAGTTGAGATTGGCGCGATGCAATACGGCTTTGCTCTGGATGGAATCATCGGTCTGGATTTTTTACTGCAAACCGGCGCTATCATCAACTTATCCCAACTTACTTTATACCGGGCTTGATAACCTATGCCAAAACGAACAGACATCCAATCAATCTTAATCCTCGGCGCGGGGCCAATTGTTATTGGCCAGGCGTGCGAATTTGACTACAGCGGGGTGCAGGCCTGCAAAGCTCTGCGGGCCGAAGGCTACCGGGTAATTCTGATTAACAGCAACCCGGCCACCATTATGACCGACCCCGAATTTGCCGACGCCACCTACGTTGAACCCCTCACCGTAGAAATTGCGGAAAAGGTCATTGCCGCCGAACGCCCCGATGCGCTGCTGCCCACCGTGGGCGGCCAAACCGGCCTCAACCTGGGCGTTAAACTGGCCGAGCAGGGCATTCTGGAAAAGTACGGGGTGCAGCTCATTGGCGCATTGCTGGAAACCATCAACATGGCCGAAGACCGCCAGCTTTTTAAAGACGCAATAGACCGCATTGGCTTGAAAATGCCGGCCAGTGTCGTTGCCAAAAGCCCGGTCGAGGCTCTGGATTTGGCTGCCGAGGTAGGCTATCCGCTGCTGGTGCGGGCCAGCTTTACTCTGGGGGGGACGGGCGGCAGCATAGCCTACACCGAGGAAGAGTTAATTGAAGCCGTAAACCACGGCGTGCGCAGCAGCCCGGTGGGAGAGGTCCTGGTCGACCAATCGGTGCTGGGCTGGAAAGAGTACGAGCTGGAAGTGATGCGCGACCGGGCCGATAACTTTGTGGTTATCTGCTCCATCGAAAATCTGGACGCGATGGGAGTTCACACCGGCGACAGCATTACCGTGGCCCCGGCCCAAACGCTAACCGACAAAGAGTACCAGCGCCTGCGCGATGCCTCCCGCAGCGTGTTAAATGTGGTGGGCGTGGAAACCGGCGGCAGCAACGTGCAGTTTGCCGTAAATCCCGCCGATGGCGAGGTGCTGGTTATCGAGATGAATCCCCGCGTCAGCCGCAGTTCGGCGCTGGCCAGCAAGGCCACCGGTTTCCCCATTGCCAAATTTGCGGCGCTGCTGGCCGTGGGTTACACCCTGGACGAAATTCCTAACGACATCACCCGCGAAACCCCGGCCAGCTTCGAGCCAAGCCTGGATTACGTGGTGGTCAAAATTCCGCGCTGGGCCTTTGAAAAATTCCCCGGCGTCAACCCCACCCTCGGCCCCCAAATGAAAAGCGTGGGCGAAGTGATGTCCATTGGCCGCACTTTTAAAGAGGCGCTGGGCAAAGGCTTGCGTGGCCTGGAAATTGGCGACTGGCGAAAAGACATCCGCAAATTGTGGCCCGTGGATGTGCTGCGTCGCCCCACCCGCGAGCGCATTTTTCAGGCGCTTTCCTGCCTGCACAACGGCGTTTCTGAAGATGAAATAATTGAAGCCACCGGCTACGACCCCTGGTTTGTCGACCAACTGGCCCAGATTGTTGAAATGGAACAGGCCGTGGCCCAACACTCGCTCGATACGCTGCCGCCGGAACTTTTGCGACAGGCCAAACGGTACGGGCTGAGCGATGACACCATCGCGGAGCTTGTGTCAGGGGTTGGGAGTCAGGAGTCAGGAGTTAGGGAACAACGTTCGTCACGCATCACGCATCACGCATCACGCATCACGGCTAATGATGTGCGCGAAAAACGTAAAACCCTTGGTATCACCCCCGTTTACCAGCGCGTGGATACCTGCGCCGCCGAGTTTCAGGCTTTCACCCCCTACCTCTACTCTGCTTACGAAAGCCAGTGCGAGGCCGCCCCGACCAGGCAGAAAAAGGTGATGATTTTGGGCGGCGGCCCCAACCGCATCGGGCAGGGCATTGAGTTTGATTACTGTTGCGTGCATGCCTGCTTTGCCTTGAAAGAGGCCGGTTACGAAACCATCATGGTCAACTGCAACCCCGAAACCGTCAGCACCGATTACGATACCGCCGACCGCCTCTATTTTGAGTCGCTTACGCTGGAAGATGTACTCAACATTTGTGATGTCGAAAAACCGGATGGCGTGATTGTGCAATTTGGCGGCCAGACGCCGCTCAACCTGTCTGAGGGGCTGGCCGAGGCAGGCGTGCCCATTTGGGGCACCACCCCGGCATCGATTGCGATGGCCGAAGACCGCGAACAGTTCGAAGCGCTGCTGGATGAATTGGAGATTGACCGCCCGCCCAACGGCATCGCCGCAAATCTGGAAGAAGCCCGGATCGAGGCCCGGAAAATAGGCTATCCGGTGCTGGTGCGTCCCTCGTTTGTGCTGGGGGGGCGGGCCATGGCCGTCGTGTACGATGAAAGCAGTTTGGCCGAATACGTGGCCGAAGCCATCGAGGCCGCGCCGGGCAAGCCCATCCTCATCGACCATTATTTGGAAGATTCCTTTGAGGTGGATGTGGATGCCGTGTCCGATGGCGAGCAGGTGGTGATTGGCGGCATTATGCAGCACATCGAAGAGGCCGGCGTGCACAGCGGCGACAGCGCCTGCGTAATGCCGCCCTACAAAATCAGTGCCTACCACCAGAGCATTATCCGCGATTACACCTGGCGGCTGGGCACGGCCTTGAATGTGCGCGGGCTGCTCAACGTGCAGTACGCCATTAAAGATGATGTGGTCTACGTGCTGGAGGTCAATCCCCGGGCCAGCCGGACGGTACCCTTTGTCAGCAAGGCTACCAACGTGCCGCTGGCAAAAATTGCCGCACGGGTGATGTCCGGCGAAAAGCTGGCAGACATTGGGTTTATCGAGCCGCCGGAGTTAAAAGGATTCTTTGTAAAAGAGGCGGTGCTGCCCTTTAACAAATTTGTGGGCGTTGACGCGCGACTGGGGCCGGAAATGCGCTCCACCGGCGAGGTGATGGGCCACACCTCTCGCTTTGGCGCGGCCTTTGCCAAAGCGCAGATGGCCGTTGGCGACACCCTGCCCGGCCCCAAAGACGGCTACGTTTTTATCACCGTCAACGATTTTGATAAAAGCGCCGCCATGAAAATTGGACGCGACCTGTATCGGCTGGGCTTTAAGCTGGCCGCCACCAGAGGCACCGCGGCCATGCTCAAGCGGGCCGGGGTCGAGGTACTGGTGCTGCACCGCGTTAGTGAAGGCCAAAAACCGGGTGTCCGGGACTTGCTGCGCAAGGGGCAAATCTCGTTGATTATCAACACTCCGCTGGGCCGCAAAGCATTCAGCGACGGTCAGCAGTTGCGACAGGAAGCCACCCGGTTGGGCATCCCTCTGATTACCACCCTCACTGCCGCGCAGGCCGCCGTGAATGGCATCAAAGTGCTTTCTACCGAAGCGTTGCAAGTGCGCAGTTTACAAGATTTACACCAGCCGGAATCACAGATTTTGTAGGACAAGCTGTTAGCTTGCCTTTACGCCGGACAAACTGTTAGTTTGTCCTACAAGCGCTGCGGCTTAAGGTGTCAGCCTAACCGGATAATAATGGTCAGCCTCAGTAAAGCATACCCCTTCAACTTAACACGGCTAAATTCAAAGAATTTAACAGGACCTACGGCAAGATTTACAAGATTATGGCTCTACAAGACTTCGCAGGGTCAGGGTAAAAAATTTGCACCGAATTGCCCGAATTAACACGAAAAAATAAAATCAGTGAAATTCGTGTAATTCGTGGCAGAAAATATGCTTTTTTCTGGCTACTGGCTACTCGCCATACCCCCCCTCCTTCTCCGGGTCGGGTTCATCCAGAATCTCAAAAATTGCGGCGAATTCATCCGCGTAGACCTGCCGCATATAGGGGTTAAGTTCCGCTTTGTGGAGAAAGCCGTCGTGCTCAAGATCGGTGATGGCGTATCTGGCGGCAAAATCCTCTTTGATGACCTGCCCGATATTTCCCCAGCCGTGGGTGGTATCATGCCACAATTTATACAGGGCGGCATCGCGCAACTGCATGTAGGTGGGGTCCAGCCCCAGCGTGTAAACGTTGTGCGTGTCGTGAAAGAAAAGCTTGCTGAAATCATCCCAATCGCTCTGAAAGAGCAGGCTGCCCGGCGGGGTGTTGGCTTTTAACCAGGCCGATGCCCCGGCATATTTTTGATGAGGGGTGGTGTCGATTAAATTTTTCCGCGTTTTCTGAATGTTGAATCCCGCCGCCGCAAAAATCAACGCTCCCAGCAGCAGCGGCAGCAAAACGGCGTGTCGCCGCCGCCACAGATCAAACGGCGGTTGCCAGGCCACGGCGCAAAAGAGCAGCGCAAAGGCCGGGAAATATTCGATAAAGCGACGGGATTTAAAGAGCAGCGCCCCGAAAAAGAGGGTGATAAAAAACAGCAGGGCGGTGCTGCTGTTCATCCGCCGCTCGGTCAGGCCCAGAGCCAGCGCGCCGGCCACAAAAGCAAGCACCGCCGGCCCGGAGTTTTTCAGCAGAGACCACGTTTCGTACGGATACCACTCGTTACCGACATCAATCTCTGAGCCGGCAAGGTCGATTACTTTGGGCAAAAAATGGTGATAAATGAAAGTGACATTGTTGGGAAAATAGGGGTTGATGAGCAAGCCCAGCCCCACGCCCGCCCCGGCGAAAATCAGCGGAGCCAGGTTGAACTGTTTGTCGAACAGCCGGCGAGTGACCACGTAAATACCCACTATGCCCAGCAGCAGCGGAAAGGCATCGTACAGCCAGGTGTAGACAAAAGCCAGCGGCAGCAGCCAGCGGTACCGCCCCTTGAGCATCACCTGCAGCATGAGCAGCAACATAAACAAAGAGGCCGCCTGCACCCGGACCATGCTCAGCCGGAAGAGAAACGCCTCGGACACGGCAAAAAAACCCAGCGCCCACAGGGCGGCATAAGGCACCCGCTGCCCGCGCAGCGCAATCCAGCCCATCAAGAACGCCAGCGAGGGGAAAATTACGGCAGACCATTTGGCCCCCGTCACCAGATCGCCGGTGGTGAAGGGAATCAGCAAGACGTGGTACAAAAAATGGTGATCGTAAAATGCCTCAGCATTGAGAATGGTCAACGGCAGCCACGGAAAGTGAGGAATCAGCCCTTGCTCGCGCATCACCTGGGCAAATTTTATGTGGAAATAGCCGTCATTTCCGGCTAAATTGGGCGAGGCAAATTGGAGAATTGCCTGCAACCCGGCAAAAATTAAAAACAGCCCTGTTCCGGCAAGAATAACCCGCCAATTTACCTTTGTTAAAAGCGATATTTGCCCGGAAGATTGTTCTACTGCTGCGCTGAGAGATGTTGATGAAAATTTCATAGCTGCCGGCCTGACGTTATTTTAACTAATTTGGCGGTGATTGTGAAGCAATGCAAATCCTGATCCAGAGATAAATCTTTTACTTCAGGATAACCGGCAAGTGAATTGTGCTGTTGACCGGGTTAATGGTAATAGTGCGGGTACTGGCTGTTGTTCCCCATTTATTTGTGGCAGCCACTGTGATGGTTTTGACGCCGGTGAGCGCCCAGCTAAACTCAACAGAGTCGACTAACCCGTTTACGTGCCGGACCGGGGATTGTTCAACGGCCCGCCAAATATAGGTTATGGGCAAGGTGGTTGTCATTGGGGTTGCAGAGGCAAGCAACGTGGTGTTCCCTCCTGCAAGCCCCGTTGCCGGGCCGTTGATTTCTACACGGCTAACCGGCGAGTTAAAATATTTCACCAACGTAACAGAATCCGGCACAGCGCCTTGAGCATCAACCCCTTCCACGGTCAACGTATCTCCGTTAACCGTAACCCGGCTGTAGAGGCCATAACCCGGTCTGGCGCAGATGGCTGCCGCCAGCCAATCGGGATTGCCGCTGCAAGTATACCCGGCATCGGCTCCCGCGCCTGAAACAATGTATACAATTCCTCCGGCGGCGGATGGTGTTACCTGGCCGCCGCGCAACGAGGCGCTGCGCTCGTAAATGTGGTCATGCCCGTTAAAAACTATATCCACGCCGTATTGCTCAAAAATAGGCGTCAGTTTAGATTGCACCCTGCTGTCCGAGCCGTGGGGGCCGGTAGAGTAAGCCGCATGGTGAAAGGCCACAATCTTCCAGGGCTGTCCGGTCTGGGCCAGGTCAGCGCGTAGCCAGTCGAACATATCATCATTGGCGGCATTATCATCAACATTAAGAGGGGCATTGGAATCCAGCACAACGACGTGGGCATTGCCATAATCAAACGAGTAATATCGCTCTGCATCGCCGCTGCGCCAGGCGTTGGCGGGAAGATCAAAAATATCCAGATACGGAGCGCCATTGCCGGTTCTGTAATCGTGATTGCCAAGCGCCGGGTAAACAGCCGCCAAGCTGAATATTTTCTGGTAGATGAGAAAAACATTATTGTGGAATTCAACGTAATCGCCACTGTAATAGGCGTTGTCACCGGTTGTCAGGATAAAATTGGCCGATTCCGGTTGCATCTGGTCTCGGAGTTGAACCTGGCCGGCAGAGTTTTTGCCGTAATCGCCAAAAACCAAAAATGCAAATGGGGTGTTGCTTCCGGTGGGAGGCGCTGTCTGAAAAAACAGTGTTTCCGCCGGCAGCAAGTCCTGGCCATCGGTGTATATTTTGTAGTAGTAGGTGGTATCAGGTTGCAATCCGGTAAGTTCAACGCGATTGGCCCTGTACCCAAACGGCAAATCGCGTGCGCTGCCCACCGCAACCTGACTGTAGCCGGTATCCGTGGAGTATCTAACCTCGGCGTTGAAACCGCTTTGCGTCACCCAAAGGACAATCACCCTGGTATCTGTTAATTGTTGCAGGTATGGCCACCACAATAAGTTGGCGGACACAGCCCAAACCGGGCCGGCCACGGCCATAGCACGCAAGGCCATAACGCAGGCGCAGCCTAATATAACCAACCATCGTAAGCCAGGTGTTGACATATCAGTCCTGTAACTACTCAGGCATACCCCCTTGAAACCGCTATAGTAGCGTCCTTTTACCGTTTTTACCCCCCTCAGTCCCCCTGAATCGGGGGGAAGCTAAGTCCTCCCCCCTCCTGAAGGGGGAGAGCCAGGGGGGTAAGCAGTTACTTGTCCTTAAAGTAATTGTTAATTGTCCAGATAAATTGCAATAAAGTTATTATACAGATGTCACAGAATTACCGTAATCAGACGTAACCGTTCACCCCCCTACCAGAATTATGTCATTCCCGCATACTTTTAGCGGGAATCTATGCGTGCAGTCTGTGGATTCCCGCTTAATACGTGCGGGAATGACAGGGGGGCTGAATGGTTACAATCAGACTGTTGATTTTACCTGGCCGGATAGCTTTTTCCACATTATTCAAATTGAGGTATCATAAAGCAACGACTATTCTTAAGGAATGATAATTAATTAACTTGTGCATGTCATTTTGACCGAAGAGAGAAACCCCCACAGAGTCGGCTTACAAACAGAGGTCTCAGGGATTTCTCGTCGT
>CAYWSS010000252.1:0-7958 GCA_964460505.1 uncultured Caldilineaceae bacterium
CGTGGCGCGCGGGGGGGGGGTGGTGTTGCGTGGTTCCGCACCACACTTCTTCTCGCTCCCCCCCGCCGGGGGGGGGGGGGGGGGGGGGGGGGGGGGGTACGATTTTGTCGATTACGATTCCAGCCGGGGCAGCTACTACTTCAGCAGCTTTGGCGAAACGCTGGCCGAAGGCAGCGGCGTCACCGATGCTGACGGTCGCTTCACCTTTAGCGTAGATGCCGACATTGCCGACAAGCTTGTCAGCCAGCGCTTCACGTTCGATGTGGCAATCACGGACATCAACAATCAGGAGGTGGCCGGCCAGGCCGGGGCCGTGGTTCACAAAGGTCTGTTTTACGTGGGGCTGAACCCCGTGGATTACGTGGGCGTTGCCGGCAAAGAGAGCGAAGTCAACGTGTTGGTGGTCGATTGGCAGAGTGAACCGGTGGCCGGGCAGGAGGTCGAAATTGTATTTGCCGAGCACAACTGGTACAGCGCGCAAAAGCAATACGACGACGGCTCTTTCTACTGGGACAGCGTATCGGAAACCATTCCCGTGTTTACCACCACCGTCACCAGCGACAGCGACGGCAAAGCCATCGCCGCGTTTACGCCGGAGAGCGGTGGGGTGTACAAAATTATGGCCGGCGCCGGGGACAGCCGGGGCAACACCGTGCGCTCATCCACCTTTATGTGGGTCAGTGGCCGCGAGTACGTCAACTGGCGGCAGGAAAACAACGACCGGCTGGAACTGGTGGCCAATCAGCGGGAGTACGACGTGGGCGACACCGCCACCATTCTGGTGCCGCATCCCTACAGCGGCACGGTGCAGGCGTTGGTTACGCTGGAGCGCGGCCACATCTACGAGCATTTTGTCACCGAACTGCCCACCAACAGCGAGCAGCTTGAAATCCCCATCACCGCGAAAATGGCGCCCAATATGTACGTGTCTGTGGTGGTGGTTCAAGGCAGCAACCCCCTCCTGGCCCCCTCCGTTAACGGGGGGGGAACGGGGGGGGTGCTGCCCGGCTTCAAAGTGGGTTACGCCGGCCTGCCCATCAACACCGGTGAAAAAGAGCTGCAAATTACGCTCACCCCCACCCCCCCGCTTGAGGGGGGAGCGTGGGGGGGCTACCAGCCCGGCGACACCGCTGAATATGTTGTAAACGTAACCGATGTTCACGGCCGGCCGGTCAAGGCGGAGTTATCGCTGGCGCTGGTCGATAAGGCGGTGCTGTCGCTGGCTCCCGAAACGCCGGGCCGGTTGATGGACACCTTCTGGCGCAATCGGGGCCTGGGCGTGCGCACCGGCGGCGGGCTGACCCTGGCCATCGACCGCATCAATTTGACGGTGGCCCCGGAGGCCAAAGGCGGCGGCGGCGGTTTTGATCAAGGCTTTGGCGTAATCCGGGGCGATTTCAAAGATACCGCTTTCTGGCAGGCCGATTTTGTGACCAACGCGGACGGCACCGGCGTGGTTGAGGCCGCGCTGCCCGATAACCTGACCACCTGGACGATGACCGGCAAGGGCGTTACCGGCGCAGACACGCTGGTGGGCGAAAGCCGGGTGGAGATTGTCAGCGCCAAACCGCTGCTGGTTCGACCCGTGGCCCCTCGATTTTTTGTGGTTAATGACGAGGCTCAAATGGGACTGATTGTGCAGAACAACACCGGCGAGCCGCAGAAAGTGGAGGCCCGATTTGAAGCGGATGGGTTGGCGATTACCGGGTGGCGCATTGGCGAATCGACCAACGGAGCCGGTGCGGTTGGGGAATGGCAGAGCGGCGGCGCGCCGGAATTAACGGTTCAGCCGGACGGGCGGGTGAAGGTTGAATACAAAGTATCGGTGGAAAATGTGGAAATGGTTAAATTGACCATGGGCGCAAAAGCCGGCGATTACGGCGATGCGCTGGCCTTCGAGTTGCCTGTCTATCGTTTCAGCACGCCGGAAACGGTGGCCACCGCCGGTATTCTGGCTGAGGACGGCACTCGCACCGAAGGCATCGCCCTGCCGGCCGGTTACGACCCCACGCAGGGCGGCCTGAGCGTGCACATCGACCCCAGTCTGGCCGCCGGGATGCGCGATGGCCTGGATTATCTGGAACATTTTCGCTACGAGTGCACCGAACAGACCGTCAGTCGATTTTTGCCCAACGTGTTCACCTATCGGGCTTACCAGCAGCTTGACCTGGACAACCCGGAACTGGACGAGAAGCTGCCGGGGCTGGTCAGCACCGGTTTGCAGCGGCTGTACAACCAGCAGCATTTTGATGGCGGCTGGGGCTGGTTTATCCGCGACGACAGCGACCCCTTCCTGACCGCCTACGCGCTGCTGGGGCTGGTGGAGGCCCAACGGGCCGGCTTCTCCGTGGATGAGGATGTGCGGTTTAACGCGGTAGATTATCTGGAAGTGAACCTGATTGCGCCCAAAGACATCACCGTGGCCTGGAAAGCCAACCGGCAGGCCTTCATTCTGTACGCGCTGGCCGAAGCCGGGCAGGGCGATCTGGGCCGCACCATGGCCCTGTTCCAGGAGCGCGAAAAACTGGACATCTTTGGCCGGGCTTATCTGGCCATGGCCGCCCACATTTTGGATGACAGCGCCAAACAAATTGACACGCTCGTCGACGACATCACGAGCAGCGCCATTGTCAGCGCCACCGGCGCCCACTGGGAAGAGGAACAGGTTGATTATTATGCGATGAACACCGACACCCGCAGCACCGCCATTGTGGTGGCCGCGCTCAGCCGCATCCGGCCGGATCACGCCCTGCTGCCCAACGCCGTACGCTGGCTGATGAGCATCCGCGAAAACGGCGGCCACTGGGAAACCACGCAGGAAACGGCGTGGGCGCTCATCGGCCTGACCGATTTTATGGCGGCCACCGGCGAACTGGAAGGCGAGTACCGCTGGCGGGCTTCACTGAACGGCGCTGAGTTGGGCAGCGGCGAGGTGGATGAATCGAACATTGATGAAACGACCAGGCTGCGCGTGGCCATCAGCGAGTTGCTGGCCGGCGAGGTTAACCGGTTGGCCATTGAGCGCGACCCGCTCGACGGCTCGGTGGCGGGCAGCCCCGGACGGCTCTACTACGCCGCCTACCTGACCTACTACAAACCGGTTAATGAAGTGAAGGCGCTGGACCGTGGCATCGTTATCTCCCGCAAATACAGCCTGGCCGATGACGAGGACAGCGAGGCCATCACCGGGGCCAAGCTCGGTGACGTAATTGATGTGGAACTGACCCTGGTGGCCCCTAACGATTTGCACTACGTGGTGGTGGAAGACCCTTTCCCGGCCGGGACCGAGGGCATCGACACCAGTTTGGCCACCACCAGCGCGGTGGGTGAATCGCCCTCCATCGAGCGCGCGGACCGCCGCGATCCGTGGGGCTACGGCTACTGGTGGTTCTCTCACAGCGAGCTGCGCGATGAAAAGGCGGTGCTGTTTGCCACCTTCCTGCCCAAAGGCACCTACGTTTATCGCTACCAAATCCGGGCCTCGCTGCCGGGCGAGTTTAACGTTATCCCCACCCACGCCGGGCAGATGTACTTCCCCGAAGTATTCGGTCGCGGGGATGGGGGACTGTTCAGGATTAGCCAGTAACCGACTTTGATTTTGTTGGTCATGAAAATGTTGTTGTGATACAATTTTTAGAAACGGTTCTGTAGCGTGAAAGGCTGGAATGAACGAGAACATCCAACTGCGTCAAATGACATCAACAGAGATAATCGAAGAGCTATCCAGGCATCGTGGTCAATTACGACGGCTTGGGTTACGAAAACTCGGCCTTTTTGGTTCGTATGAACGCGGTTCTGCCGGCCCCGGTAGTGATTTGGATTTTCTGGCGGATTTCACTGACGTTTCTTTTGATGCGTACATGGACACCAAATTCTTCCTGGAAGATTTGTTTCATTGTCCGGTAGATTTGGTGTTGGAGCACAATTTAAAGCCTCGATTACGCCCCTACATTCTCAATGAGGTTGAATATGTCCCGGGATTATAAACTGTATCTTGAGGATATTCTGGCAGCAATCGAAAAAACAGAAAGTTATGTGCGAGAAATCTCCTATGAGCAGTTTAAATTGGATGATATGCGGCGGGATGCTGTGTTGCGAAATCTGGAAATTATCGGTGAAGCAACCAAAAAGTTACCTCCGGAAATCCGCAAACAAAACACGGACATCGATTGGCGTAAAATTGCCGGACTGCGTGATATTCTGATTCACGCCTACTTTACGGTCGATGACGATATCATCTGGGATATTGTTCAGAACAAACTTCCGGAATTGAGTCAGGGCGTGACAAATATTCTGGAACAGAAACGGTGACTCTCTCCATCTCTTCATCACCATTAGCCATTGGCATTGAAATTGGTGGCACAAAATTACAGGTTGGCGTTGGCACGACTGACGCCAACCTGTTTTCAGTTGTACGGCAAACCGTCAATCCATCCGAGGGGGGCGGGGGAATTCGGCGGGCGCTCGGGTTGATGGTGAGGCAGGTTGTGGGCGAGTCCGACTGCACGCTGCAAGACATTGCCCGCATCGGTATTGGTTTTGGCGGCCCGTTGGATACTCAACGCGGTGTCACGCTCAAATCCTTCCAGATTGAGGGCTGGGACGAGTTTCCACTCAAAAGTTGGGCGGCGGAGCAGTGGGGGCGGCCGGTGCGGGTGCAAAATGACGCCGGTGCCGCCGGACTGGCCGAGGCGCTGCGCGGGGCCGGGCGCGGCTGTTCCCGCGTGTTCTACTTAACCGTGGGCAGCGGCATTGGCGGGGGCTGGATTGTTGACGGCGCGATTGACGATGGGCAGGGTTTGGGCGCGGCAGAGGTGGGCCATCTTTGGCTGCCGTCGCCGGGCGGCGGTGAGCCGGTGGAGTTGGAACAGTTCTGTTCCGGGTGGGCCATTGGCCGCCGGGCGCGGGCGGTGGCTGCCGCAGAAGCGACGGCGATGCTGGGTATGGCCGGGGCGATTGACCGGATTGACGCCAAAATTGTTTATGCCGCCGCCGAAAATGGCGACCGCGTGGCGTTGCATCTGCTGGATGAAACCTGTCAGGTGCTGGGCATGGCCATCAGCACTGTGATTGCCCTGCTGCACCCGGAAAGCGTGATACTCGGCGGGGGCGTTTCACTGATGGGGCCGCTGTTTTGGGAGCGCCTGCGGGCGCAGGTGCAGCGATGGTCGATGCCGTTGTTTGCGCCGTCGGTAGAAGTTGTGCCGGCGGCGTTGGGGGAATCGGTGGTGGTGCTGGGGGCGTTGTGTCTGACGAAATAGTGAGCATCTCAATGAAGAATCTGATCTGGGTGTACTTAAAATAGGTTGGACGGCTTGCTAACTGTATTGCGCATTACGTACTGCGTAAAAAAAATACGTAATACACAGTACGTAATACAAATGACTGGCATGTATACAACTCGTTATAAATACACCCATTTTATTTTACATTGTTTTTTCGTGACAACTTGAAAGTGTGTATATTTGTATGTATAATAACTTATGATATTCGAGTGGGATGAAATAAAACGCCGATCGAATCTCAGAAAACACCGTCTGGACTTTACCGATGTTAACACCGTGTTTTCGGGGATAACTTTTACTTTTGACGATGAGCGGTTTGAGTATGGTGAGGACCGATACATTTCACTGGGATTGTTGCAAGGTGTGGTAGTTGTTATCGCCCACACTGAAAGAGACGACACTATTCGAGTGATTTCGATGCGAAGGGCAACAGGAAATGAACAAAAACTCTATTTCCAAAATTTCGGAGAGTGATTGGGAAACATTAGAAAATATGGAAGATGAAGAAATTGATTTGACCGAGATTCCCGAGGTAACCGCCGAGCAAATGGCGCGTGCAAAATTAAGGATAGGCGGCAAACCCATTCCAAAAGGCAAGATTCGCGTAAATATGTATCACGATTCTGAGATTGTGGAATATTTCAAGGCCAAAGCCGGTGGACGAGGATATCAAACCCTAATCAACGAGACATTGAAAGAAAGCATGCTTCACCGCAACCTCGAGCAACTATTGCGGCAGGTGATTCGAGAAGAATTGAACTTGAAGAAGTAGTTTTCCCGGAAACATCAGGCCCCGATTTATTTTGTTCAAAACAAATGTTCGTGTCTTTGACAAACATTAATTTCCCGATTAAAATAACTCTCTGAAATCCACTTATTGTCATAAGGTGTTCGAGTATGCAGGGGGAACAAATCAGACTTATTGATTTATTTGCAGGTGCAGGCGGCTTTACTCTTGGGCTTACCCAATATTTTGGTGACAATATACAAACAGTTTGGGCAAACGATTTCAACTTGAATGCTGCTGCCACATATAACGCCAATTTTGGCAATCATTGTGTGGTTGGTGATATTGTGGATATTCTGGAAGGCGGAAATTGCAGAATTCCTCAAGCTGATATTGTTATTGGCGGGCCACCCTGTCAAGGATTTAGCCTTCTAAATAAAAAACGTAGAGATGATCCTCGTAAGCAACTTTGGATTCCCTTTATGGACATTGTGGATATATCTGGTGCTCGCGTTTTTGAGAACGGAATATGGTTAGCCCATAGTAACAAAGAACTCCGGTCGCCCGGATTTGCCGGTTGGAACTTATCTTTTAGAACAAGATCGCCAAAGTCCCGTCCACGACCGCAACATACCTGACCGTATTCGTCGTGAGGTGCTTCGACGGGATGAGTATCGGTGCAGGCGATGTGAGTGGATTCATTTGCTCTGGAATCCCTCCGACCCACGCCATTTGGAACTTCACCATATTGAAGCGCACGTATTGGGTGGCGAAAATACTGAGGAAAACCTGATAACACTGTGCATAGTGTGTTACGATGTATGGCACAGTGTAGAACAAGACTGGGCAGATGCGGGATTTCATGATTGGTTGAATAGCAATTCGTAGTCTCAAAAAATTCATCGCCAAGTTACCTGCAAAATTAGCAAAAATCAGAAAGTGGTCACTGGTGGAAACGTAAGGGAAATACTATCCCAACTCTTTCACTAGCCGGCCCCACTCCTCCAGCGATAGCGTCTGCGCCCGGCGCGATGGTTCGATGCCTGCGGCGTTCAATGCTTGTACAACCTCCACAGCAGGTAATCGCAACCCCGACGATAGCGTATTTTTTAGCTGCTTCCGCTTCTGGCTGAACCCAGCTTTGACCACCTGGAAAAACTGATTAGCATCTACTCCCTCAATCGGCGGCCCGGCGTGGGTGTCGATGCGCACCACCGCCGAATCGACTTTGGGTGGGGGGTAAAACGCGCCGGCCGGGATGTGATGCACCAGCGCCGGCGCGCCGTAAAACTGAACGCTCACCGCCAGCACACTCATCTGCCCCGGCCGGGCCACAATGCGCTGGGCCACCTCTTTTTGAATAGTGACCACCAGGCGCTGTGGCTGCGGCCTGCTTTCCAGCAAATGACGGATCGCGGCAGAGGTGATGTAGTAGGGCAGGTTGGCCACCACTTTGATTTTGGATTTTTGATTTATGATTTGCGATTGGGCTTTGGATGAATCTTGCGCAAATTGGAGCAGGGAGTCGAGTTGGGTTTGCAGGATGTCGGCGTGGATGACGGTTAAGTTGGGCAGGTGACTGTATTCGGTGTGGAGCAGGTTGACCATGTTTTCATCCAGTTCCACGGCGATAACGCGGCCGGCCTGTTGGGCCAGCAGTTGGGTCAACAGGCCGGGGCCGGGGCCAACTTCCAGGACGGTATCTTCAACCGTTAGTTCTGCGGCATCGACGATTTTTTGCAGGTGAAACGGGTTGGACAGAAAGTTTTGCCCCAAACCTTTTTTGGGCGACAGGTTGTATTTTTTAAGCAGGGCTGAAAGAGGCATAGTTTTCAATTAACAATGAATAATTAACAATGAATAATGAGTAATGAGTAATGAATAGCAACTGCTCAGGCACACACCTTTGTAGCCGCTATAGTAGCGGCCTTTTGCCGTTTTTACCC
>CAYWSS010000253.1:0-7941 GCA_964460505.1 uncultured Caldilineaceae bacterium
GCGTAAATTTTGCTCTTTACGGGTACAAATTCAGTGAACCCGTCAAAATCGCGCTGTGGCCGGTCTCTTGACCGCGCCCGCTTAGGTGGCTCGGTCGGAGACCGGCCACAGCACCGGGTTTACTGAACCTGTACATTGGGTAAGTTATTTACGCACCATTTCTTAATGTTATCCCCTAATCTCGTCCCAAAATCTGGCAATTGCACAGATTGAATTTTTCCAAAAAGGAGATACAGATGAGCGTTGAATTATCACTAAGATTGAACAAAAACATTGCCGCCGCGCCAATTTATGTGGGTGGCGCATCCATTGAGCAAATTCAAAAAGAGTACGGGGTGGGTGACATCATCAAACTGGCTTCCAACGAAAGCCCGTTTGGGCCTTCGCCAAAAGCGGTGGAGGCCATGCAGAGCGCAGCCACCGGCCTCAACCGTTACCCCCCAATGGGCGATGAGGATTTACGGGCGGCGCTGGTGCAGAGCATCGGGCAGGGCATCGAGCCGGATAATTTTGTCACCGGCAACGGCGGCTGCGATATTTTGAATATGCTGGCTACCGCCTTTATGAACCCCGGCGATGAATGTATCATTTGCCGCCCCACCTTCCCGGTGTACGACATCACCGCCCGGCGTATTGGGGCCAACGTGGTCTATGTTGACCTGGACCCGGAACATTTTACCTACGACATCGAGGCGATTCTGGGTGCGATAACGGAGCAAACCCGGCTGGTGTACGTGTGCAGCCCCAACAACCCCACCGGCACCACTATGTCAGCCGAACAGATGGACGCGCTGGTCAACACCCTGCCGCCGCACGTGCTGCTTGTCACCGACGAAGTGTATTTTCACTTTGCCACCACAACTGATTTTCCCAACTCGTTGGCCTATATCCGGGAGGGGAAAAATGTGGTCATCCTGCACAGCTTTTCCAAGGCATTCGGGCTGGCCGGGTTGCGATTGGGTTACGGCATCGCCCCGGTGGAGATTGCCCAGTATTTATCTCGGGCCAGGCTGCCGTTCCATCTGGATAATGTGACCGTCACAGGCGGCATTGCCGGCTTGAGCGACACCGAATATATCCAAAAGACCGTTGAGGCAGTTGTAACCGGACGAGACTACCTGCACGGCCAACTAACTGATATGCAAATTCCGGTGTGGGCCAGCCAGGCCAACTTTGTGCTGTTCAAGCCACCCTTTGTTGCGGCTGATGTATCGGAGCGCCTGTTGCGGCGGGGCGTCATTGTGCGGCCTATGACCCAGTTTTATCTGCCCATCCACCTGCGGGCCACGGTGGGCCTGCCGGAAGAAAACGAGCGATTCATCACCGCCCTCAAAGAATCGTTGGCAGAATTAGGGGCAGAGGGTGCCGCTCAGGAAAAAGATACCGAGGACGCCGGCGGGGAGTTTAAGTTTTAGGGGTTAATCAATCTGACGGTTGTACATTGGCCAGAAAATCAGACAGGATTTACCAGATTAGCAGGATTAAATTTTTTGACTCTACAGGACTTCGCAGGGTCAGGGTAGAGAATTTGCAACGAATTGCCTGAATTAACACGAAAAAACTGTAGTGGTTAATAAGATGTTGAACACTTTTACCTCACGCAAGTCGCAAAGATTTTAATGCTTTTCTTAGCGTTCCCGGCGGCTTTGCGTGAAAATTTCAAAATCCTGATTTGTTCAACATGGTCTTGACCATTACAATTAACACGAAAAAACAAAGAATTACAGAAGTTTACCAATTAACATAACGGAGTAAGAATAGAATACGGATCATGCGGATTATACGGGCGCAAAGCGCGCTGATAAAAATATAAAAATCAAAGAAAAATCCGCGTAAATCCGTTCGATCCGTGTCATCCGTGTTCTATATTATGTCATTTAAGATGGTTACAGATATTCATCTGTAATCCATAATCCGCGGACTTAAGTCCGTAAATGCCCCGTTACGGATACATATCCGTAACGAGCTAAAAATTGGATGATTAGAATTACACCAAAGCACTCTCCTGCCCGGAATCAACCACAAACACGGACGAGGTGTTAACCAAATCGGGCACTTCTCTGATAAAGGCCATCGGCAATTTTCCGCCGGCCAGCGACAGCCCAAAAATGTTAACATCGGCCCGAGGCGCGTGGGCGAGGGCTTCTTTAAATGGGCCGGGCAGTACGTAGAGCGCGGTGGGGGCCGGCAGGCGGGCCTGGTCGCTGAGCCGCTCCAGAAACGTGTACAATCGCTTTTCCTGCTCCGGGCCGTGGGCAGCCGTGACCAGGTTCAATTTCCCTCCCCAATTTAAATTGAGCTGCAAGGCCACCAGCAGGGCCAGATGCCAGTTGGGGCTGCGATCGCGCAGCCAGACGTTGACATCCTGCTGCACTCCAAACGCCATGCGCGGGTGCTGGCGCAGCAGCACCACGCCCATATCCCGCGCCGAGGCGTAGGAGACCAGCCGGGTCAACGTATCATCCGACTGCCGGCCCTCGCCCGTACCGGTGCCCACCACGGACTGTGATCGACTGTTTCCGCCGGCAACGGCTCTATTCCCGCCCACGGTCAAAAACAGAATATTGGGCCGAAATGCTCCGCCCTTGAGCGTTTGAATGACCGTTTTTGCCCCGTGCAAAAGTCCGCTGTCTTCGATAACCGTGGATTTCACCGGCAAATCCTGCGATTTTAGCGGCGACAGTAGTTCATCCAGTGCATCCTGATATTCCGTGTCGTCGTCTTCTTCCCGCACGGTAAAGGCGTAGATACTGCCGGAGGGATAAATAATGCTGCGGATAAATAACAGTGGCCCGGCCCACACCTTGGGATTTTCAACCGGCACCAGTAAATCCGGTTTCCAGGAAATCATGTGCCTGGGAAATGTTTCGGCAACACGGGCGGCTCTTTCGGCCAGGGCAATGAACAATCCCCCCCGAATGTCGCCCCATTCGGCTTCGAGGCCTCTGCGCCCCAGGCCCACGTAAATTAAAATGATGGTAAAAATTGCCACAAAGCTGAACACCGGATTGATCAAAAACATGATAAAACCGCAGGAAATTGCCCCAAAAAGCGACACCAGGCGGGGTACTTTGAAGGTAGGCCTGAAGCTGATAATCTTCATACTTTGCTGCAGGTACACCACCAGATTCAGCATGCCGTAGGTAATCAGGAAAAACATGGTGATGAGCGAGGCCAGCGCATCCAAATTCCCCATCAGCAACGCAATCAGGATGATGGCCCCGGTGATAATAATGGCGTTTCGAGGCTCGTTGGATTCGGTCTTGGCCGACAATGTTTGGTGAAACGGAACGGTCTTTTGCTCGGCCAGCGCCTGTAGCAGGCGGGGCGCACCAAGCATACTGCCCAACGCCGATGACAGGGTAGCACCCATAATGCCGGCCAGCACCGCCGGCCCCCACAACGCTTTATCGACCATGATCATCTGGTTGGTACGTAATTCTTCGGGGGTGCTCACGCCGGCTACCATAAAAGCAATACCAATGTAAATGAACATCGTGACCACAATGGAGATCAACGTGCCAAAGGGAAGTGAGCGGCGGGGGTCTTTCAAATCGCCGGACATGTTGGCCCCGGCCATAATCCCGGTGACTGCCGGAAAGAAGATGGCAAAAACCTGCCAGAAACCGGCATCTTCAAAATTGCCAATCAGCCCAATTTGTTCAACCGGGAGTTCCGGAGTCATAAAAAATGAAACAATCGAGACGCCCATAATAGCCATAATGATGTACTGCACTTTAATGGCCAGATGGGCGCTAATGTAAGAAATGGTCAGCAGCCCAATCCAGGCAATGGAGGATACAATTGATGGGATGTGGTTGGGAAACAGCCGCAGCCAGCCTTCGGTGAAACCGATGATGTACAGCGCCGCAGACAGCGTTTGAGCAATGTACAGCGGTATGCCAATACTGCCTCCGGCTTCCAACCCCAACGATTTGGAGATGATGGAATAGGCGCCCCCCGCGCCAATTCTGATGTTGGTGGTGATCGAACTCATCGACAGGCCGGTGCAAATGGTAACCACCTTGGCCAACAAAATGATGAGAATTGCCCCCACCAGGCCGGCATTGCCGACCACCCACCCCAAGCGCAAATACATGATTACGCCCAAAATGGTCAGTACATTGGGAGTAAAAACGCCGCCAAACGTGCCAAATTTTTTCACGCTGCTTGTTTCGTCAATCGTGGAAAACTGGTCGGTAATTGATGCTAAAGAAGGTTTTTTTATTTTGCCGGTCACAAGCAAGTCCCTTTATCAGTTTACGATTGCCGATTTACGATTGATTAACCGGGTAGAGTATACTCACCAACCCGAACGTCATCAAAATTTGATACTCGTAACTACCCGCATCTCGTTCCAAAATTCCGGTTTTGGAATGTGATTATCCCGGAAACTCTGTTTCACCATGCGCGAAACGGAGATTTTCCGGCAGGTGCGTTCCCAATCTGGACTGCGAAACGTGGGAACAAGCGCCTGAAAGCCATCAAAAAAAGTGCTTGTTCACCCCCCGTTGAGGGAGAGGGTGAACAAATACAAAAAAACGTGAGGTCACTTTAACCGGAACCCTCACGTTATAAGCGTTCACCTCCCTCAATCCCCCCGTTAACGGGGGGAAGTTTAAAAGCCTCCCCCTGATTTCGGGGGAAGGCTGGGAGGGGGGTGAACGGTTACGTTGATTCAATTTTCTTTTTTTGGCGTTAATCGGCCGGTTTGTCAGACACTTCTTCCCCGGTTACTTCAGCTTCCGGCTGCGGTTCGTCCTCCACTACGGGCATGGATGTTCCGTTGGTTGAGTGCCCGTTGGTGCCGGGGCGGCTCTCCAAAGCAGGCTGTTTTATCGTGACATCTACTTCTTCCAAAACTTCTTGCATATTTTCCGGCTGCTTGTCTTTTTCGACTCGTTTCTCTTTAGTTTTCCTGGCCTTTTTCTCAGGGCCAAGGAACCCTGCCTCATCTTTGGGCAGCTTGTTCTCTACCTGGCGGCGCATACGCCGATAAGTGGATTGCAGGTTAGCCCAGCGATACACAACCCAGCGAATACCCCGGTACCACCATTGTCGCCGTTTGTACGGCATCGGCAGGCCCCATTTAACTACCGCGGCTGCCCAGGTTAACCCGCCACCAAAACCAACCATCACAATTTTGTCGTTTGTATGAACCCGCCCTTCTTCAATGGCTTCGCACAACGCAATAGGCACCGATGCGGCAGAGGTGTTTCCATATTTTTGCAGGTTGGTAAAAACTTTGTCGTCACTAATGCCCAGGTATTTGCTGGCGCTGCGAATAATTCGGATGTTGGCCTGATGAGGAATTAGCATATCGATTTCACTCACGGAAACGCCGGCTTTTTCACACACTTCTTTTGATACCCGCCCCATCACCCGGGTGGCAAAGCGATACACTTCGCGCCCATTCATCTTGATATAATGCATGCGGGCATTGATGGTTGTCTGGCTGGCCGGGTTTTTGCTGCCGCCGGCCGGAATGAGCAGATGTTCGGCCCCAGAGCCGTCAGACCCCAGTTTGTAGGCCATAACGCCGCCGGGGATGGGGAAGGCCTGCAAAACCACGGCCCCGGCGCCATCACCAAAAAGGGGGTATGTGGTGCGATCCTGATCATCCAGCACCCGGGAGAGCGTTTCTGCGCCAATGACCACCGCCGCTTTGGCCGAGCCGGCTCGAATAGCGTTGCTGGCCATAGACAGGGCATAGAGAAAGCCGGAGCAGGCCGCACTCAGGTCAAAGGCGCCGGCCCGATTGGCGCCAATGGCATCTTGCACCAGAGAGGCGGTTGATGGAAAAGTGTATTCCGGGGTTAAGGTTGCCACGATGATAAGGTCAACCGTCGAAGGGGCAATACGCGCCCGGTCGAGCGCAACTCTCGCGGCGGCCACGGCCATGCTGGCGGTGGTTTCCTGTTCGCCGGCAAACCGGCGTTCGGCAATGCCGGTGCGCGACCGTATCCACTCATCGGATGTGTCCATAAACTGAGCGATATCATCATTGGTTACTACTTTTTCAGGGATATACTTTCCCCAACCCACAATATGCGCATAAACTGTCACTAGGATTTTTCTCCCTGCTGCCTTTAAATACTTTTCCACCGGAAAATATCGGTCATCACTTATGCATAACACTTCTGGAGAGGAAAAGTCACGCAGTACACAACCCGAAAATATAACCCGCCAATTCTTGCGAAGGTTTTAAGGCAATTTTGGACAGAAGACACCTTCAGTTTGTCAACTCCATCCAATTTGAGAGCCAATTGTAACCTTTGCAAGAATAGCTGAATAGCTACCCGAAAATAAGAAGATAGAAACCAGAAACCAGAAACTTTGGCAGGCTTCCAGTTTCTATTATTCGATACCCTACTTTACACTTGGAAGAAAAGGATGTCTTTAACCCTCGTACTTCTTTAATATCAGCGTTGCGTTACGTCCACCCAGCCCAAAAGAGTTGGACATGGCCACAGAAACATCGACCTGACGCGCTTCATTGGGCGTATAATCCAAATCACATTCCGGGTCGGGTGTTTCGTAATTAATTGTAGGCGAAATAATACCATCGGTTAATGTTTTCACGCAAACCATTGCTTCCAGCGCCCCGGCCGCCCCGTACAGGTGGCCGGTCATCGACTTGGAAGAGGTGATAGTGGTGTCGTAGGCATGTTCACCAAATACGGTTTTTATGGCTTTGGATTCCACCTTATCGTTAAGCCAGGTACCGGTGCCATGGGCATTAATGTAGTCAATTTCTTCGGGAGCAATAGCGGCCCGCTTTATGGCCCGGCGCATAGACAACACAGCTCCGGCACCATCTTCCCGAGGGGCGGCCATATGGTGCGCATCCACCGACGTGCCGTATCCAATAAATTCGGCCAGAATATTGGCGTTTCGTTTTTTGGCGTGCTCTAACTCTTCCAGCACCAGCACCACCGAGCCTTCACTCATTACAAATCCGTTCCGATTCAAATCAAACGGTTTGCAGGCTCCGGCCGGGTCCTCGTTATTAACAGACAGGGCTTTCATCACATTAAATCCAGAAATTACCAGCCGGTTTACAGCCGCTTCCGTGCCCCCGGCAATCATCGCTTCGGCATCGCCCCGTTTGATAATTTCAAAGGCTTCACCCAACGCATTGGTGCCGGTGGCGCAGGCGGTGCCCACGCACAGGTTTGGCCCCATCAGTTTGTAATCCACGGCAACTTTGGCCGCAGCCGTATCCGGCAGTAACATGGTAAAGGTAAAGGGGCTAACTCTTGATGCCCCGCGAGTATTCAGCGTATCCCACTGAGCAAAGATTGAATCCATGCCGCCCACGCACGAGCCAATTACTAAACCCACCCGTTCGCGGTCGGTGCCATTGTTCAGCAATCCGGAATCTTCGATGGCTTGCCGGGACGACTCCATGGCAAAATGAGTGTGCCGGCCCAGCCGGCGGGCTTCCCGCCGGCCAAACAACTTTGCAGCGTCAAAATTTTTTACCTCACCTGCAAATTTAGTCACCAGGTCAGAGGTGTCGAACCGGGTAATTTCGGCAATGCCGCTGTGCCCCCCGGTCAGGTTCTGCCAAGATTCTTTTACGGTACTTCCAACAGGGGTTACTGCCCCCATACCTGTAATAACTACGCGTCTTTCCATAACTTTACTTCCTCCAATTGAAGATAAATGGCCTTGCTGAGTCAACAAATTATACCCTACAACATTTACCTACAACACCCGATTTCTAAAAAAGTATCGTCAAATTCTTTCAATTTGAGACAAAATTCTCAAGAAACAAGGCATCCCCCACATATTTTGGGTTTTTGGGTGAGTTCCAATAAATTGCACCAAAATAATAGAAAAATCGGGTTTGCCTTGCTTAGATACCTGCGCTATACTTATCGACTTAGGAACCGGGATTAAATAACTTGTGCATTTAGGAATGGCGTTTAAGCCTTA
>CAYWSS010000254.1:0-7939 GCA_964460505.1 uncultured Caldilineaceae bacterium
GAGTGGGACAAAAACCAGCCCAAAACCATTCACCCTTCACCGTTTATTATTCACCCTTTACAATTTTTCGGATGAACAGGCAAAAATTCAGCTTTTTACCCATTTGTTGCCCACTTTATTAGCTTGATGCGTATGGGGATTGAGGGGGGGTAAAAACGGTAAAAGGACGCTACTGTAGCGGTTACAAAGGTGTGTGCCTAAGCAGTTACCTTTACTGAAAACAGAATGAGAACGGAACTTTTGAGATGTCATTCCCGCGTGCTTTTAGCGGGAATCCACACTTGCAGGCCCCGCTGGATGCCCGACCGCAGGTACATTTGGGCATGACACCTCATCTTTCTAAAAAGTTCCGGTTTCAAACTAATCTCAGTATTGTTCCTTAACCCAAGGATTGGGGCGGCGGGGCAAAGCCTTGTGGCCATTGGGTAGAGCCATCAAAACGTATCCGGTCCAGATTTGCGTTATTTAGGTCGGCCTGGCGTAAATTTGCGCCGGTAAGGTTACATTCACTTAGATTGACCTTTATCAGGGTGGCAGAGCGAAGGTTGGCATCGCGCAGATCGGTTTGGTACAAATATGCCCCAAATAGATTGGCCTGGCTGAGATTGGCCTGGCTGAGATTGGCCTGGCTGAGATTGGCATTGCTAAAATCGGCTTTACTCAAGTCGATGCCGGAAAGGTTTACGCCGCCCAGGTAACTTCGATGCAAATTGGCACCACGTAAATTCGCTTCGTCAAGCATGGCTTCATGCAAGCTGGCCCTGGTCAGGTTGGCATTGCTTAAATCAGCCTGGCGTAGATCGGCATATTGTAAATTAGCTTCCCTTAAATCTGCTCCGTGCAAATCCTTACCCCTGGCCCCGGTGGTTACAATTTTCCAGATCAGCCGCCATTTTTTATCAATTAGTGTCGTGTTATCTATTTTTGCGCCGTGCAGGGTGGCTACACTAAGATCCGCCCCCCGCAGTCTGGCTCCGCTTAAATTGCTGCGGCGCAGGTCCACGCTGCTCAGGTCTGCACCGGTTAAGTTGGCTCCTACCAGCCTGGCCCTTTTTAGGCTGGCCGCGCTCATATCGGTCTTGCTAAGGTTGGTTCGGCTTAAATCTGCACCGGCCAGACTCACCTGACTCAAAATTGCTCCCGTTAGATTGGCCTGGCTCAGTTTGGCTCGACTCAGGCTGGCCCCAAACAGGCAAGCTTCGCTGAGATTAGCCTGGCTAAGGTTGGCCCCGCGCAGGTCGGCCCCGCGCAGGTCAGCGCCGCTCAAGTCGGCCCCACGTAAGTCGGCGCTGCTAAGATTGCTTCTGAGCAGGTCGGCTTTGCTTAAATTGAGCCGGCTGAGATTGACTCGACTCAAGTCAACCCGATTCAGGTTGAGTTTTTCCTGCCGCGTGCGGGCTGACTGAATTTTCTGTTTAACTTGCTCCAGGGTTAGCTTATCCATTGCGTGTATTTTTTAAATTCTGTTCTGTAATTTGTGTCTGGAGTTGAGTGAAAATTGGGCTGCATAGCGCGGACAAAATCAATTCAACTTTCAGGAGGCGCGCAAATCTGATGGAATTATTATGCCACGAATCCGGCGTAGCGTCCAAGTAAAAGAATTGCGCAGTTTTACAATAAACCTTTACGCTTTTTTTATAAAGAAACAGTTTTTGCTGCCGATTATTCTTAATAAGGGTTAAATGCTTTAAAGCATTTGGGAGAAGAGGTGAGACAACCTGGAAAGTGGATTTGCGCTGAAAATTTATCCGTCCGGGTTGGGCGTCTCTGTTTTTTGACAAGATACCTTTGCATCAAGTAACATTTCAGGAAGGATCCCCGTAAATGATCTATTTGAACAACTCTGCTACCAGTTATCCAAAGCCCAAAGAGGTTGTTGATGCCGTAAATAATTATTTGACCGCGGTTCCGGTAAATCCTTCTCGATCCGGGTTTGAAGTGCAGGATCAGGATGCGCCTACCTCATGTCGTCGAAAACTGGCCGCCTTTTTTAACGTTGATGATCCCAACCGTATCATTTTTAGCTCGGGCGCTACGGAGTCTTTGAATCTGGCCCTGTTCGGACTTGATCTTGAAGATGGGCACGTAATTACCACCGCCGTGGAGCACACCTCGGTTTTGCGCCCGTTAAAAACATTGGAGAAAGAGGCCGGGTTAGATTTAACTATAGTTAATTGTGACCCAAACGGTGTTGTAGACCCCGAAGATATTGCGGCCACAATTAAAAAGAACACTAAAGCCATTGTTGTTAATCACAGCTCAAACGTAACCGGTGAGACAATTAATTTAAAGACTGTGGCCGATATTGCTCACGCCCACGGACTTATTATAATTATAGACAGTTCTCAATCTGCCGGAAATGCCCCGATTGATGTTAAAGAAACCGGAATAGATATTTTGGCCTTTACCGGGCATAAATCTTTATACAGTTTACCCGGCGTTGGCGGTGTGGTAATAAAAGAAGGCTTAAAACTGAAGCCTTTAAAGGTGGGGGGAACGGGCATAAGAAGTGAATCACTCTACCAACCGGAAGAACTGCCCTTGTATTATGAATCCGGCACTCACAATTTGCCTGGAATATTATCATTAGCGGCAGGCATTGATTTTATTCAGAAAACGGGTATAGAGAAGATTGGCAATAAAAAACGAGAACACCTGAGAAAAATTACAGAGGGGTTAAAAGATATTCCGGAAGTAACAATTTACGGCAGTGATAATTTTGATACCCGTTCTGCTGTGTTCTGTTTTAATATGAAGGGAATTTTGCCGGCGGATTTGGGATATATCCTTGAAAGTTCCTTTGAACTTATAGTGAGAGCCGGCCTACACTGCGCGCCGCTCATTCATCAAGCAATGGGCGCGTATCCCAAGGGAACGATCCGAATTAGCCCTTCATACTTTACTACCTCTGCAGAGATTGAATATTTTATTAAAGCCATAAAGGAAATAAGCTCAAATATACAATATTATGAAGATTATTAGAGTAAGAGACCTGGAAGATTGTTCTGACGGGTCTTATATTAAAAGCCTATTATTTGACGAAGCCGTCACAAAGCCGTTTATTGATTATCTTGGGCAATCAGGAGAGTTACAATATTTTCCCTCATTTGCCAGGCCATTTTACCAGGTAAATATTCAGGATAAATGTGTAGTAAAGGGGGTGGAAGGC
The DNA here is from genome assembly GCA_964460505.1 of uncultured Caldilineaceae bacterium. Classification (GTDB taxonomy): domain Bacteria; phylum Chloroflexota; class Anaerolineae; order 4572-78; family J111; genus J095. The sequence continues at coordinate 3,170 of CAYWSS010000254.1, forward strand.
TTGAAAGCTGCCCGTATAAAATTACATCGCAACGGGGTTGAAGCTGTCTTGTCTTATTTTGGGGAAATTGTTGAGATTTACGGAAAAGATGCGCAGGAGTAGCGGTGTTCCTGCAAATTGATGGTAGTTAATTAGGCGGAGGTACAGCAAGCTATGAAGCAAAAAGTATTGTATTCACCACAGGAAGTATATGAGTTGGTTAAACAGGCCTCGGTGACGCTGGTTGATGTGCGAGATTCGGAGTTTTTTGATGAGGAGCACATCCCCGGTGCGGTAAATGTGTCTGATATCTTCACCTACCTCAGCGAAACCACGCCGGCAGGATTAGCCGAACTACAGCAAAAATTTAGCTCGCTGTTATCAGATGCAGGAATTTCGGGCAGGGAAAAAGTAATCATTTACGAAGAAAGTATGGATAGCCAATACGGCAGTTCTTGCCGCGGCTACTGGCTGTTGAGCTATCTTGGCCATCCTGATGCCGGTGTGCTTAACGGCGGTTTTATGGCGTGGGCCGCAGAAGGATTGCCCGTAGAAAGCAGCAGTATTACCCCCAACCCCACCGAATTTAATCTTAGCCCCAAACCAACATTGCTTGCCACAAAAGACGAGGTTTTGCACGCCATTGACGACCCAAAAGTGGTGCTGCTTGATGACCGGGACAGCGAAGAATGGGTGGGTGATAGTTCATCTCCCTACGGTATTGATTTTGCCCCCAGAAAAGGGCGATTGCCGGGCGCGCAGTGGGTGGAGTGGTATGACTTTATGGATCAGTCAACCCCTATCCCTCTATTTAAACCGGGCGATGAAATCCGAACATTCTGTGAAGAGAAGCACAACCTCCATCCCGACGACGATATAATTATTTATTGCTTTAAAGGAGCAAGGGCATCTAACACTTACGTGGCGCTAAAAGAGGCCGGGTACAAAAACCTGAGAGTTTACTTTGGCTCCTGGAACGAATGGTCTCGGGATCCTCAATTGCCGGTTGATGAAAAAAAGCAGAGTTCGTAGCGCCGGGGAAGCGTTGATTGCAGCAGCCGGTAAAGTTTACGTAAAAGTTGGTTGAAGCGCGTTGTGCCGGCCAAAGTTTGATTGACACTTGTTAAAGAAAATGTTACAATTTTTTCACATCACCAAACATAATAATAACCGGTGAAAGCCCTATCCAGGTAACTACAATTTGACGTTAGTTGATGTAGATAACAGAGGAGCACTTTGTTATGAACATTCCCCCCGTTGACCAGTTTGCCACAATAGATGATGTGCAGGAATTCTTTGACAACAGTAAAGAGGTACTGTTGCTGCTTGACCGGCGAGGCCGGGTTCATCTTACCAACCAACCCCTTGCAGAGATGATGGAGCGCCCTGACAACGATCAGATTATGCAAAAAACCTTTGGCGAGGCCTTGGGGTGTATCCACATAGGCGATCATCCTAATGGCTGTATGTACGGCTCTATCTGCGGCGACTGTGCGTTGCACGTGGCCATGAAACAATCTCTGAAAACCCGAGGGCCTGTGGAAGATGAAGAGGGAATGGTAGCTATCGGCATTCCAGCAAAAGGCGTGCGTCGTCCAATTTTAAAAACAACCGTCGTCCCGTGGTCACAAAAAAGAAAGATGTTCCTGATAATGGAAGTGGTTGATACCGGGCGGGAATATGGTGTTGATGTGACCGGCGGGTGAATTAGATGAGCAATAAAAACCCTGCCAAACAAACGCAAAGTGACCCTGGTCTGTTTTCTGTAACCGTTTACCCCCCCCCCTTGTTCCAATGCGCCTGTGTTGGAACGCTTATACTCGATATGGCGCATCAGGTATACATTACCAATCTTCGCGCTTTTGTTTTGTAATTACAGCTACTCACCAAATCTCAAGCGCAAGAATGGGCGCTGATAAATAAGGAGCAAGTAAGCTATGAGTGTCAACGTTGATCCCGTAAAAAGCTTAATTCAATTTGTTCAAGGGTTGGCCGAAGGGAATATTGAAACGGATGCAGACCTGGCGTCTGAGTTAGCGGGTTGGAGCGGCGAAGATGTTCAGGCCTTGAATCAATCGTTGCTGGCCCTGCGTGAACGATTGCGGATATTGTCGTCTACCGTAGATAGAATTGCCGATGGCGACCTGAGTGTAAAAATTTCCCGGGCTTCGGAAAAAGATCATCTGGGCAAAACCCTGTCTAAGGCGCTGGGAAACTTGCGCCGCACATTTGCTCAGGTTAGTGCCGGGGCCGAAGCATTGGGCACGGCAGAAGCGCTGTTGTCAGACACAGCCAATCAAACCGGTGATGCGGTTGATGAAACAGTAGCGGCATTTGGGAAAATAACTTCAAACACCTTCGATCAATTCTCCGGCGGTACACAAGTAAATGATAGTCTGAATAAACTGGAAGCATTGGTTCCGGAATCAGAAGAGGTCAGGCAAGCGTTTGAAACCGCTCGAAAAGGCGTGAAGGCCATTTCTAACGCCAGTGAAGAAAACGCAAAAGTCACCGTTGGTATCCGGCTAACAACCAACAAAATGTTGGAGCAGGTTGACAAAATTGTGGTTACCTCCCGCAGCCTGAAAGGGATGACTATTGGCCTGCAAGGTACAATGTCTCCCTACATTCTGGCCACGGAAGAGGAGCGGGAGGATGCCCTGAAAATTGTCTACCTGCCCATTACAGACCACCTGGTGCTGCCGCTTACTTATTTGCAGCAGGTACAGATGCCCGGAGGCCTTTCGTTGGAAATTTTGCGCCGTGGTTCGTGGCCGGAAGTGATTGACGCGCTGGAAGAAGAAGCGGATGGCGCTCTGATATTGGCGCCCCTGGCCATCAAGCTTATTAATGAAGGTATCCCTCTGAAAATCGTGATGGCCACCCATCGTAATGGCAGTGGCCTGGTTTTAAAGAAAGACCTGGACAATATGGAGGAACTGGCCGGTAGAACTGTAGCCGTACCGCACCTGCACTCAATTCATAACGTGCTAATTTATAAAGCGCTGGAGGACGAAGGGATTGGTTACGGCTCAGTCGAAATCAAGCAAGCGCCGCCGCCTTTAATGCCGTATTTCCTGCAGCGGGGTTCGCTGGATGGCTTTGTTAGCGCCGAACCGTTTCCGGAGGTTGCGCTCAACATTGGAGCCGGTCGAATGGAGTTTCTGTCCAAAGACCTCATGCCGGATCATATGTGCTGCGTATTAGTAATGCGAGAAGAAACGCTGGAAGAAGAACCGGAAAAAGTCATTAAATTAGTGGAAAATTTTATTAAGACCGGGGCTAAAATTGAGCAGGACCCCGCTGCAGCCGCCCGCGATGTGGCGCCCTTCTATGGGGTGGTGCCATCGGTTATGGAGCGGGTGCTCACTACACCTGCTGACCGTATTCACTACCGTGATTTGGAATTGCACAAAGACGAATTTGTTGAATTAGGCCAAATAATGATTGAGATGGGCCTGCTTACCGAGCCTCCGGAGGTGGATGAATTGGTGGATGATCAGTATATCAAACAGGCTATGGCCGGGAGCAAATAGAAAAACGGCAGTTTCCCAAAACCCGGCAGGTACAAGTGGCCGGCACTTTATTTTAAGTGCCGGTCACTTTAATTTAGGGGCGACAGAGGTTGTTTTACAACTGGTCCACCGGGCTGCGCACAGCCATCCCGCCGCGCTTGATGACGTGGGTGTAAATCATGGTGGTTTCTATGCTTTTGTGCCCCATCAATTCCTGGATAGTGCGGATATCATAGCCGTTTTCAAGGAGGTGGGTGGCAAAGGAGTGGCGCAGGGTGTGAGGCCCAACCGGTTTGAAGATGCCTGCCTGTCTGGATGCTTGTCTGATTGCCTTACGCAGCCCGCTTTCGTTGAGGTGATGGCGGCGAACTTTGCCGAAACGCGGGTCAACCGACAAGCGGGGTGAGGGAAAGACGTACTGCCAGGCCCACTCCCGATTGGCATTGGGGTATTTGCGTTTCAGGGCGTAGGGCAGGTAAACGGCGCCATGCCCAACCGCCAGGTCTTTTTGATGCAGGACCTTAACTTTTTGGAGGCGCTGCCTGAGCGGCTGCCGGAGGGTATCGGGCAAAATTGTGTCCCGGTCTTTATTGCCTTTACCGGCCCGAACGATGATTTGATGTTGTTCAAAATCAATATCTTTAACCCGCAAACGCAGTCCTTCCATCAACCGCAGCCCGCTGCCATACAGCAAGCGGGCCACCAGTTGGTGTGTGCCGGGCAAGAGCTTGAGTAAAGCCTGGGTTTCGCTTTGGCTCAGAACGGTGGGTAAGCGTTTGGATGTTTTGGCCCGCAGCGCATCAATTTTGGTCGAAAGGGGTTTATGGAGAACGTGTTTGTAAAGAAAAAGGATGGCGCTAAAAGCCTGATTTTGGGTAGAGGCAGAAACCTGTTGCTCAACGGCCAAATGATTCAGGAAGGCTTCAATTTCAGGGGTATCCATTTCCTGGGGGTGGCGCATTTTGTGGAAATGGATGAAACGAACGATCCATTGCGCGTAAGTTTCTTCGGTGCGGATGGCGTAGTGTTGGCGGCGCATCACGGCGCGTAGCTGGTCAAGCAGTTTGGGTGAGTGGGGCTGATAATTGCCGCCGCTCGATTCTTTGATTACCAAAAGCGCAGGGGAGTAATTGTAGGCCAACATTGAGCAACCTCCTGATAGTACAAAAGTTCTATTGATAAGATAAATGATAACACAAATGTTCTAAGGCGTCAAGCCAATCCCGATAATAATATATTCCGGTTTCCCGATAATAAAATATCACGGTTTCCCGAT
>CAYWSS010000255.1:0-7929 GCA_964460505.1 uncultured Caldilineaceae bacterium
TGCTTGTAAAGCATTGTTTCCAAAATAGGCTGGAAGCCCGTCTAAAATCATTTACAATTTACCATTCACCATTTACAATTTTTCAGGATAGCAAACAAAATAACTACTACTTGTACGCTAGTTACCTGCTTTATTAGCTTGATGCGTATGGAGTTAGAGGGGGGTAGTTACGATATAATTAACTATAAATTCCTTAAAGAATAGCAGAAAGAGGCAAAATTGGATCAGAAAAAAGATCAGTTATTGGCTATCTGTAAATTTGGTCAACAAATTGCATCCACACTCAGCCTGGACGTGGTTCTGGACAGATCCGTTATATTAATTCGAGAACAGTTTAATTGGCCTGAAATAGCAATCTTGTTGGTTAAAGATAATATGCTGGAATTAAGAGCGCTCGCCGGTTCCGGGCATAACATTTTCCCTGCCGGATACACTCAATCTATAAATGATGGCATTAGGGGCTGGGTATGTTCCCACGGGGAAACTAAAGTAACGAACAATGTTGCAGACGAGCCATTGTATCTGCCGGCCGGCGATGATGCTGCGACCCTGTCTGAGCTCTGTTTACCGATTGAATATGACCAGTACCTTCTGGGCGTGCTGGATATTCACAGCGATAAGACGGATGTTTTTACTGATAAAGATGTATCGTTGCTGGAGATTTTAACCGGCAATATTGCCCTTGCTATTAACAATGCCAGACTATACCGGGCTGCCGAAGAAGAGGTGGCCAAACATGCGTGGGCCGGTGAGGCTTTGCAGGAAAGTGAGGAACGTTTCAGGCAGGTTGTGGCCTCAATAAGCGCCCACGTGTACGTGACCGAACTGATAGAAGAAGAACAACTAATAAACCATTATATTTCCCCCAACGTAGAATCGTTAACCGGTTATCCCCACAAAAAATTTATTACCGATCACGGTTTTTGGCCAAACAGCGTAATTTTTCCCGCCGATAGAAAACTGGCTGCGTCTCAATTGACCCAATTAAAAAAGGGACGAACCAGCACAGTAGAATATCGATTGACCAAATCCAACGGTGAGGTTATCTGGATTCGGGACAGTGGCAGAACAGAGATTCATGGCCGCTCCAAGATGATTTATGGGGTGGTAAGTGATGTGACCGACCGTAAAGAAGCCGAATATGCCCTGAAACGCGAACGCGCCCTGCTGGCCGAACGTGTGGCAGAAAGAACCAGCGAACTGAGCGCGGCCAATGCCAAATTAGCCAGGGCTGCCCGGCTCAAAGATGAATTTTTGGCCAACATGAGTCACGAACTTCGCACGCCTTTAAATGCAATATTGGGCATGTCAGAGGTGTTACAAAGCGGGGTGTACGGCGAACTTAATACCGAACAGTTAAATGCGGCCAAACATATTGTGGAGAGCGGCGGCCATCTGCTGGCGTTGATTACCGATATTCTTGACCTTTCTAAAATAGAAGCCGAAAAACTGGAATTGGATATTGGGCCGGTATACATTGATTATGTGTGCGAGGCCAGCCTGCGGATGATTACCCAAATTGCCAGAAAAAAACGAATCAAAGTAATGTCCGAATTCGATAACCGGGTTTCAATGATTCGGGTGGACCAGCGCCGTTTGAAACAGATTTTGGTAAACCTGCTCAGTAATGCGGTAAAATTTACCCCGGAAGGTGGGCAGATAGGGCTGTATGTTCAGGGTGACAGCGAGCAATCCGTGGCCCGATTTATTGTTTGGGATACCGGTATTGGTATTGAGAAAGAAAACTTCAATCATTTGTTCAAACCGTTTGTCCAACTGGATAGCAAACTATCACGCGCTCACGAAGGTACAGGATTGGGATTATCGCTGGTGGCCCGGCTGGCAGAACTGCACGGCGGGGGGGTTACCGTAGAAAGCGAGATTGGAGAAGGCAGTCGCTTTACCGTATCGTTGCCGTGGCACGAAGCCGAAGTTGCGGAAGAGTTAAGGCTGGCAAGCGCCACTACTCAGGAAACAAATATTTCGGAACATATTTTAGATCCCGAAGCCGAAACCCCGCCACTCATTCTACTGGCCGAAGACAACGAAGCCAATGTAATTACTCTCACCGAGTTTTTAACCGGTCTTGAGTATCGGGTTATCGTCGCCAGAAATGGAAACGAAGCTGTAAAACGTGCCGCCGAAGAACGTCCCGACGTTGTGCTGATGGATATCCAGATGCCGGGTATGGATGGCCTGGAAGCGACCCGAACCATTCGGGATAACGAAAAATTGAGCGAATTACCCATTATTGCGCTCACTGCGTTAGCGATGCCCGGCGACCGGGAACGATGTCTGGAGGCCGGCGCCAACGATTATCTCAGCAAGCCGGTTAGCCTTAAAAACCTGGTAGAAGTCATTGAAATGCACCTGGCAAAGGCTAACGACAATAAGCCGTAAACGGCCCAACACCCGGATTAGACCGATGGAATATACAAGTACAATCCTAATTGCAGATGATCAAGTTAGCGCCAGAGAAGTGCTGCGGGGCTTGCTTGCCGGCGAAGGCTACAACCTGGTTTTTGCCACCACCGGCCAGGAGGCTCTGGACAAAGCGGTTGAATTAAGCCCCGACCTGATATTGCTGGATGTGATGATGCCGGGCATGGATGGGTTTGAGGTGTGTCACCGGCTGCGGGCCGATAGAAATCTGGCCGAGGTGCCGATTCTGATGATTACCTCTCTGGATGACCGGGATTCCCGATTAAAGGGACTTGAGGTTGGCGCCGACGACTTTATCCCCAAACCTTTTAACCGGGCAGAATTACGGGCGCGGGTCAAAACTGTAACGCGGCTCAATAATTATCGAAAAATGCGTACCCTGGAATTGAGGGCCGAACGTGACCGGACACGGGCAATTCTGGAGGCGTTGGGAGAGGCGGTAGTTGTTACCGACGCGCAGGGAATAATAGAATATGTTAATCCGGCTGCAGTCAACTTAACCGGATTTTCTGCCGATGAAGCGGTGGGGAAAAATTGGCGTTTAGCGCAGAGCACAGAAACGCATTTTCAATTTTTTGACGAAATTCTGGAGGCGGCCCGCACCGGACTCACCTGGCGGGGAGAGGTATCTAACCGGCGCCAGGATGGCGATTTGTACGATACCGCCCTCACCGTTGCCCCCTTGTTTCAACTGGACGAACAAAACCAGCCCATTGGCTTTGTGAGCGTGCAGCGCGATATTTCTCCACTGAAACTGGCAGAGCGTTCAAAAAATGAGTTTGTTTCCAACGTATCCCACGAACTCAGAACGCCCCTGTCAGTGATTACCCTGCTCAGCGATAATCTGGAGGCGCTTTACAGCCGGCTGCCCGATGACAGACGCCTCAAAATGGTGCGGGATATTCAGAAACATACCCAGGTATTAAACGACCTCATTGGCGATGTGCTGGAAATTTCTCGCATTGACAGCGGGCGGGTATCTATGGAGCGCAGTCAGTTGGATTTGAGCAAACTGGCGCGTGAACAATCCAGAGAACTGGCGCCATTGGTTCAACAAAAAATGCAGACGTTACAGGTGATTGGCAGTGAGCAACTGGCTGTATTTGGCAATTCGGCCCAAATCAGGCAGGTTATCCGCAATTTACTGAACAATGCCATTAAATACACCCCTGACGGGGGCCAGATAATCTGTGAATACCTGTCAATTTTCACCTCGTCCGGCAACGGTAAAGGAGTTGAGGACAAAGACTGGCCCGGCAGCAGTGATTTACCGGATGGAAACTGGGCCGCTCTGCGCGTGTCCGATACCGGCATTGGCATTGGCAAAGAGCATTTAACACACTTGTTCAAACGTTTCTATCGCGTAAAATCAGAGCAAAAAATACGTGGAACCGGACTTGGGTTATCTATTGCCCGGGATTTGGTTGAACTTCACGGCGGTTTGATGTCTGTTACGTCTAGGTTGGGAAAGGGGAGTATCTTTACCCTGTACCTGCCTCTGCTAACTGAAGAATTGATGCTTAAACAAGAAGCTATTATCCGCTCGTAGTCAGCCTTGTAGCGATAGCGGAGTGGCGTTAAGGCGGCACGCCACTGCGTTGCGCGCCTGACTACGAACAATTTTATACAAGGGGACACTAATGGATACTAACGTTACAATTCTGGTAGTTGATGACGAACCTGATCTGTTAGATAATATCAGCCTGGCCTTAGAAGTGGAGGCATACCACGTGCTAACGGCCGGCGATGGGATTGAGGCCGTAGCAGCCTTGAAATCTCATCCGGTTAGCCTGATTCTGGCTGATATTGCCATGCCAAATATGAACGGATACCAGTTGTACGAGCGGGTCCGCGAAAATCCAAAGTGGGTGGCCATACCGTTTATTTTTTTGAGCGCCCGCACCATGGATAGCGATATTCGCTACGGCAAAGAGTTGGGCGTGGACGATTATCTTACCAAACCCATCAGGGCGGCAGATTTATTGGCTGCGGTGCGCGGCAAATTGAAGCGCGCGCAACAGTTGAGCCGCTCTATGTCTGCGTCCCAACCGGCATCTGCAGCCAACAAACGTTTTTTGACCATCGGCAAGCTGCGCATTGACCCCGAGCAGCATCGCACCTGGTTTAACGAACAGGAACTGCATCTGTCGGCCAAAGAATTTGTGCTGCTGGAAAGTTTGGCCCGGCAGTCTGGGGGGGTTGTGTCACCTCAGGAACTGATTAAAAGTACCCATGGCTATGAAACCGATCACATTGAAGCCGGGTCCCTGCTGCGCCCCATCATTTTATCACTGCGGCGAAAGCTGGACATTTCATCCGGCGAGGTCGGCTCAATTGAGAATGTGCGCGGGGTTGGGTACCGGCTGGTAACGCCGGATTGATCCGGCAGGTTGCCCGTAACCTTCCTCTCAAATTCTCCTCAATTATCTTAAACTAAACCCAACGAAAACTAAATATTGGCTCCATATATCCCAATGCCCCTTCTTGATAGACTGAAATCATCTATCAGGAATGGGTGTTGGGTAAATGAGCGGCCAACCTTTACAACTCAAAGCTTTTTCAAAAAGAATCAGATTTACACTCTTCTTCATCATTCTCACTTTCAGTATCTGGACATCAATCTCAAAAGTATACGCCAACGATTTGTTTCCCGTTTTCATCCTGCTCTCCTCACAGACCTCCCCCAGCGACCAGCTTCACCTCCAGGCCACAATTCAGAACCACGGTGGCCGCATCACCCACACTTTCCCCCAACAGGCGCTTATCGCCAACGTTCCCGCCGACGCAATTCCATCCCTATCAGAACTGCCTGCTGTACTTGCCCTCTTTACACAACCCGTAGAACTTGCCACCATCGACATATATGGACCTCAAGCCCGCAGCCTGGCCAGCATCTGGAACAGCTTGCTTCAACCTCAAACCCACGTCGAAAAGGACTCGCTGTCAGCCCAGCACTCAGACCCTGAAAATGATGCGTTCATCGCCCCGGATTTACCCCAGGGCGATGAACTTTCTTCCGCTGCCGGCTCCGTGACGCCCGGATATTACCAGACCAGTGAATATATGGCCGGTTCCGTAGCCGTAGGCATTGTATTGCTGGAAAGCGACGGCAGCAACGACCCATCAACCGAAAATTGGACCGGTGACGAAAAGCAGTTGGTTCTAAATGAAATTGTCAATGCTTTTAACTGGTGGGTAGAGATGGAGCCCAGAGCAACCCTGAGTTTTGTTTACGAAGACCACTTCACCAACCCCCTCCCCACTTCTTTAGAACCCGTCACCCGCCCCTACTACCACGAATCATACTGGATTAGCGACGCGATGAACGCTCTGGGCTTCACTTCTGCCAACCACTTTACCCAGGTGCGGGACTACAACAATTATTTGCGAAACACCTACCAAACTGATTGGGCCTTTACCATTTTTGTGGTTGATAGCGCAAACGACTCCGATAACAAGTTTTCTGACGGCCACTTTGCCTACGCTTATTTAGGCGGCCCGTTTATGGTCATGACGTCCGGAAACAACGGATACGGCCCCAATAATATGGATGCCGTGGCCGCTCACGAAATGGGACACATTTTTAACGCCCTGGACCAATATTACAACGCCCATCAATCATGCACCCGCCGCTCCGGTTACCTGTACGTTGAAAACCAAAACAGCCAATATGGCGGCTGTGGTTCCAATGCAACCAGCATAATGCGCGGCCAGATTTATCCCTACGCTGCTAAGGCCATCGACAGCTACGCCGCCGGTCAGATTGGCTGGCGCGATAGCGATGGCGACGGCATCCTGGACCCGCTGGACACCGACCTTCCGGTCAGCATCGACAGTTTCTGGCAGGATGGGAACAGCGTGACCATTGGTGGAACCACCCAGATTATTCCTTTCCCCGCCCCGGTAGAAACCGACATTACCATAAACAGCCTGACCGGCGTACAGTATCGAGTGGATGGCGGCAGTTGGCAGCCCGCCACGGCTACCGGCGGTGAATTTGGCGGTACAGAGGCAGGGTATCAAATGGAAATTTCCGGACTACCGGCCGGGCAACACACCATAGAAGTAGCGACCACAGACTCAGCCGGCAACATTTCCGACGAGTACGCCAGCCAGCAGGTGATTGTCAGTGACCCGGTGGACGGCGGATTAAACACCGAACTGTACCCCTTAGCAGGCCAATCCGGAGATGGGCAGGCTGCAACAGTTGAGGGGACAGCCTATCATTTAACAGGCGGCACAGTGGTTTCTGTGGAGTATCGGGTGGATGGTGGAGCGTGGCAGACTGCAACGGCTCAGGACGGCACGTTTGATAGCTCCAACGAAACCTTCGCCATTACCCTCAACGCGCAACCCGGAGAAATTACAACGGTTTTGGTTGAGGCCCGCGCCATCGATAACCTGGGCCACACAGAAGTTAATTTTGCCAGCCAATCCGTGCAAATTGGCAGCGCAAAACAATATTCAACATTCTTGCCTCTTATTATCAGGTGAGCGGTTACGCCTGGAATAGGATAGGAAAAAATAAAAAAGGATGAGCAATATGAACGAACCAACCTTCATCCTGGTGGTTGACGACCAGTTGGATTTTTTGGAAAATCTTGGACTTACGATAGAATCAGCAGGGTATCACGCGCTAACCGCAACCGATGGTTTTGAGGCAATTAGCGCCCTAAAAAAATATCCGGTCAATTTGATTCTGTCTGATATTGGCATGCCCGAAATGGGCGGATATCAACTTTACAAACGCGTCCGCGAGAATCCGGGCTGGGCAGAAATCCCCTTTATATTCCTGACAGGCTACGAATTTCTCTCGGAAAGTGAAATTCGTTATGGTAAAGCGATGGGGATAAACGGCTATTTAACCAAACCCATCCGGGCGGTTGAACTGCTGGTAGCCGTGGAAGATATGCTTCATCCATACAATCAAATAGCGGCGTAAAATACATGCTCAACCCCGATTCTTCAAGAATCTTCCCCTGATACTTAATACACGTATCCACTCCCCTCGCAAACTTTAAATTCTATTAGAATTTACATATATAGATGTTCAGAAGTAACTACCCCCCCTCTAACTCCCCCCTCAGGAGGGGGGAGGACTTAACTTCCCCCCGATTTGGGGGGGATTGAGGGGGGGGTAAAAACGGCAAAAGGACGCTACTATAGCGGTTTCACGGGGGTATACAAGTAGTTACGTTCAGAAAAACGGCATCGTTTCATTCGGCCAAAATGAAGGGGCGAACCCTTGTGGTCGCTCCAAAGGGCAGGCACAAGGCGCTGCCCCTACCCAAAAACATTACCTTTTCAATAATCCGGGGCTAAACACCCTTCGACAGGTTCAGGGTGCGTATCCTGAGCTTGTCGAAGGATGCCTCCCCCTACTTTTCGTATCTTCTCAAAAAGTAGGGGATAAGAGTCCAAACCTTTAGGTTTAATGCCTAACAAGCCTAAAGGCTTGGACTCCACCCCGAAATATTGAGGAGATAC
>CAYWSS010000256.1:0-7910 GCA_964460505.1 uncultured Caldilineaceae bacterium
CCGGCTGCCGCTCGCGAGTCACACCCCCGTTCCCAACGGTTCGGCCAAACCGCAAATAATTTCCCAACCGGCGCGGGCTTGCCCCGGGGGGGGGATAGCCCGGCGCCCCCGCTGCACCCGCCGGTCAGAGTTGGTAAAGGTGCCGTCCTTTTCGGCAAACGCCGCCGCCGGGAAAATTACATCGGCGTAAATATTACTTTCGTTAAGGAAGATGTCCTGCGCCACAAAAAATTCAAGCTGCTCAATGGCTTCCCGGGCGTGGCGCAGATTCGGCTCGCTCATCATCGGGTTTTCGCCCATCACCCACCAGCCTTTCACCTTGCCGGTCAGAATGCCATCGACCATTTCAGTGACGGTCAATCCCGGCTCGGATGGCAAGCAGCGGTTGCTGCCACCGTTTGGGCCGTACCAATGGCGCTCAAATTTGGTGCGGATGCCGGCATCGGTCACTTTTTGGTAGGCAGTGAGAACGTTGGGCAGCCCCCCGGAGTCGGAGCAGCCCTGCACGTTGTTCTGCCCCCGCAACGGATTCAGGCCGGCGCCCGCTTTGCCCAGATTACCGGTCATCATGGCCAGATTGGCCAGCGTGAGCGTGTTGTCTGTGCCGTGGGTAGATTGGCTGATGCCCATGCCCCAGTAAAAGGCGGCGCGGTTGGCCGTGGCGTACATGCGGGCGGCGGTGCGGATGTCATCGGCCGGCACGCCGCTAATCTCCTCGGCCCAGGCCGGTGTTTTCTCTTCCAGACTCTCAATATATTCTGAGAAACCTTCGGTGCGCCGGCCGATAAACGCCTCATCAATTAATCCTTCTTTGACAATGACATGGGCCATGGCGTTAAACACGGCTACGTCGGTGCCGGGTTTCTGACGCAGCCAGAGGGCGGCAAATTGAGTCATTTCGGTTTGCCGGGGGTCAATGACAATCAGCCTGGCCCCGTTTTGGGAGATGGCCTGCTTGAGAAAGGTGCTGATGACCGGGTGGGTTTCGGTGGTGTTGCTGCCGGTAATAACAAAACACTCCAAATCTTTCATCTCGGCAATAGAGTTGCTCATAGCACTGGAGCCGATGGCCAACTGTAGTCCGGTGACGCTGCCGGCGTGGCACAGCCGGGCGCAGTGATCGACATTGTTGGTGCCCAGCACGCCGCGCATCAGCTTTTGGTGGAGGTAGTTGTCTTCGTTGGTGGCTTTGGCGCAGGCGTTGGAGGTGATGGCATCCGGCCCGTAGGTTTGATGAATTCGGGCCAATCCCCCGGCGGCCACGTCGATGGCTTCTTGCCAGGAGACTTCGCGCCAGTCGCCGGGTGATGTGGCCGCGGTACGGTGGCCGGGTTTTTGCGCCGTTTTACGCGCCAGCGGAGCTTTCAGCCGGTTGGGATGGTGTACGTAATCGGTGCCGTAGCGGCCTTTTACGCAGAGCCGCCCGTAATTGGGGGCCGCATCAAAGGGCGCATCAATTCTAATAATCTGATTGTTGCTCACATTTAGCAGGATTTGGCACCCTACTCCGCAATAGGGACAAGTGGATTGAACGGTGTGGTCAACTTGCATTTTCAAAACTCCTTCAGCCTGAATCTTCAAAAATTGATACAATTTTTAAACGTTAACCAGCGAGGAACGTTAGTTGCATCAAACGATTAGTAGACTTTTTATAAATAATATCACCACTACAGGAATTTACCATAATAAATCTTTATACCCAAATTTTTGATTGTGAACCCCTTTACAAGAAAGAGGGTTGACCAATTAGTTATTTACTGCTATAATCGCCTCCATATTGGCTGAGATGCTAATGTATTCCTCTTAAATGCTACATTACCCATATTCAATTCCGTGTTTCCGTTGGCAATAAATCTATCACTGCGTAGAGGGGGTGATACCAGATTCAAGATACTTGGCAATTAGTTGTGTCCAGTTTTTGGTAAACCGGCGTAATACTACGTCGCAACATTTACAAAACATTTTTGTAATAAAAAATCTATGAGGAGAAGGAAACGTAATGAATAAAAAATATTTCTTATTTTCATTTGTTGCCCTGCTGGTATTGAGCCTGGCCTTAACAGCTTGTGGTGGCACCCAGGTTGTAGAAAAAGTAGTTACGGTTGAAGTAGAAAAAATTGTTACGGTTGAAGTAGAAAAAGAAGTAGAAAAAATTGTTACGGTTGAAGTAGAAGCCGAGGTGGCCGAAGCCCCGGCTGAAGTAGCCGAAGCCGAACCGGCAGAAGCCCCGGCTGAAACCACCGAAGAAACCGTTGCCCCCGCCGAACAAACAGGCGAGGCCACCCTGGCCATTGTGCGCGAGCGTGGCATTTTGAACTGTGGTGTAAACGCCAACGTGCCGGGTTTTGGCTATATTTCTCCTGATAGCAACGAATACACCGGCTTTGACGTAGACTATTGCCGGGCCGTTGCCGCCGCCGTTTTGGGCGATGCCGACGCCGTGGAATACCGGGCTACCACCGGCACCGACCGCTTCCCCACGCTGCAAAGTGGTGAAATTGATATGCTCAGCCGTAACACCACCTGGACCATTAGCCGCGACACCTCTTTGGGCTTTAACTTTGCCCCCACCACGTTCTATGATGGGCAAGGTATGATGGTTCGTAAAGACAGTGGCATTTCTAAACTGGAAGACATGGAAGGCGCCACCGTTTGTGTGCAGCAGGGAACCACCACCGAAAAGAACCTGGCCGACGTATTCCGCGCAATAAACGTTGATTACGAGCCGGTTGTCCTGCCCGACTCCCCCTCTACCACCTCTGCTTACGATGAAGGCCGCTGCGACGGCTTCACCACCGACAAATCCGGTTTGATCTCGCAGCTTCCACTGCTCTCTAATGCAGATGAGCACGTAATTCTTGACGTTACCATGTCTAAAGAACCGCTTGGCCCTCTGGTTCGTCACGGCGACGACCAGTGGTTTGATATTGTAAAGTGGGTTACCTTTGGTACAATGCAAGCTGAAGAACTGGGCATTACCTCTGCCAACGTAGAAGAAATAGCCACTACCAGCGAAGACCCTGTAATTCGCAACCTGCTGGGCGCAGAAGGTGATCTGGGCCAGGCCCTGGGCCTTGACAATGATTTTATGGTAAAGGTTGTTAAGCAGGTAGGCAACTACGGCGAAATTTACGACCGCAACCTTGGCCCCGGCACTATTTTCAATCTGGACCGTAGTGTAAATGCCCTATGGACCGAGGGCGGCTTGATGTACTCGCCGCCTTTCCGCTAAAAATAATTAAGATAGCATAAATAACAGTTTAGCAAGTAGCAACGTAGCAGGAAGACCGCCTTTGTTCAACCTGCTACTTGCTACTTGCATTCTTAATAACTAACAACCTGCTACTCACTACCTGAAATGAGGTGATAGATGGCAACGACATCACCAACTATAAAACCGGAAGCGCGAATTCCTTTTTGGCGAGATGTCAGAATTCTGGGAGTTATTGGCCAGATCATCGTTACAATTTTGGTTTTACTGGGTCTGGCCTGGCTGGTAACCAACTTTATTATAAATGCCAAGAATCAGGGCCTGCAAATTGGCTTTGGTTTCTTAAACACCACCGCCGCTTTTGATATTTCTGAAGGGATCGAATACCAGGCTACAGACACTTTTGGCCGGGCGCTGTGGGTGGGTATTATCAATACCATCCGGGTTTCGTTCCTGGGCATTATTCTAACCACCATTCTGGGTACCGTTACCGGTATCGCCCGCCTCTCTAATAACTGGCTTGTAAGCAAAATTGCCACAGTCTACATAGAGATCATTCGCAACATCCCCTTGCTGGTGCTGCTTTTCTTTTTTTACTTTGCTGTCATTCTAAAATTACCCCCGGTAGCCGACAGTCTTCAACCCTTTGGCCTGCCAATATTCTTAAACAACCGGGGAGTCACCATGCCGGGATTAACGCCCACTATTGGTTTTCCAATCTGGCTGACCTTCATTGTACTGGCGGCCATCCTGGTTATGATTTTGTGGGTTATTCTAAGCAGAAAGGAAGAACACACCGGGGAACCGGCCAACAAATTTGGAAATACCGCGGCTGCTTTCTTGATACTTGTCTTTGCAGGTTGGCTGGTAACCGGCGCTTTTATTAGTGACCAGGCAATTATGGTTGCCAGTTCAAGGAATATCAGCAGCATTAATGATTTTGAGAAAATCCTGATAACCAAAATTGATGACGACGCCTTGAAAGAGCTGGGCGTTGGGGTAGTTACCCTGAACAGTCTCGCCTCAACCGAGGCGCTAAACGCCTACAAGATTGAACTGAAAGAACAGATTGAGGCCGCCACCGCTACCGGCGCAGCTGCAGATGTAGAGAATCTGGAAGCCCAACTGGACATTTTAGATGACGCGCTGATCACCATCTGCTCAGTTACCGACTCCCCGTCTGAAATTAATACCGCCGGCCAGTTTAGGCGGGCAGATATTCCCATAAAAGTAAGCAGCAAAAAAACTATGCAGAAGGCCGGCGCCGCCTATGCGGCCGGAGATTGTGATCTTTTGGCCGGCACTCAATCTGAGCTGGCTGCTGAACGTTCAATTATGGATGATCCGGCGGCTGACGAATTTATCCCTGTGTCGGTATCGCCCCTGATTGTAAATACCCCGGCCCCGGCCGGTTTTAATATTCAGGGCGGAACTGGCCTATCTCCAGAGTTTGCGGCACTTCTGTTTGGGCTGGTAATTTATACCAGCACCTACGCCGCCGAAATTGTAAGAGCCGGTATTTTAGCCGTATCAAAGGGCCAATCAGAGGCAGCCAGAGCCTTGGGCCTAAATGAAACTCAGCGCCTGCGGCTCATTGTTTTGCCCCAGGCCATGCGGGTTATCATCCCACCAATGACCAGCCAATACCTGAACCTGACCAAAAACTCAAGTTTGGCCGTGGCCATTGGCTTCCCCGACCTGGTTGCTGTAGGCAACACGGTCATGAACCAATCTGGCTTTGCCGTGCAGGTCATCCTTATCTTTATGGCTTCGTACCTGACCCTCAGTCTCTCAATTTCGGCCTTCCTCAACTGGTATAACAAAAAAGTAGCCCTGGTGGAGCGTTAAATTATGGCAACCACTTCTCAAATTAAAGAACTGTTCGCACCCTCGGCAGATGCTGAATACAAACTGAATATCGGTGAATACCTGAAAAACACCATTTTTAGCAACGTCTGGTCAATTATTTTCACCGTTATCCTGGTTATCGTAAATATCCTTGCTATCAGAGCCGGTTTTCAGGCTAAACCCGTGGGCTTGTCTTTTTTCCTGGCTCCCAACGGTGTGCCCACGGCCATGGGCAATCTTATTTTGCTCGTAACCAACGGCGCGCTGCTCACGGCCATTGTCCTGGTTTGGTGGGCAGCCAGTGGGCTTGCCGTAATTTACGGGGCGGCCCGGCACCATTGGCCCGGCCCAACACAGTGGTTAAAAGACAGCCTCTTTAGCGATCCAATTGGGGCATTAACCTCTTTATTTTTAATGCTTGTCATTGTTTTTGCAGTGCGTGGACTGCTTTCCTGGGCAGTTTTTGGCGCACTTTTCAGCACCGATACGGGAACAGTGGCCCTGCTCCGGCCAGATACCCCCGGTGCAATTTGGGGAATAATTGGCGTCAACAAGAAACTTTTCGCCGTATTTCAGTATCCGGTTGATGCCCTTTGGCGGGTGTGGGCCTCTTTGGCAATCATAATTGCCCTGGGTGCATTAAGCTTTCTGGCCTGGGGTTTTGGTTCCCCGTTAAAGAAACTTCGGGGCCTGCTGGCCTGGAGCTGGTTAGCCTCAATTTTTGTTATCCTGTTCCTGTTGCGGGGTATGCCAGATTCAGATACCGGCCTCTTGCCAGGTGTTCCCACCAACCTTTGGGGAGGGTTTTTGCTGACGGTTGTTATCTCCGTATTAGGCATTGTGCTCTCATTCCCCATTGGCGTCGTTATGGCCCTGGGGCGTCGCAGCGAGGTGCGTGGGGTGCCTTACCTGTGGGTATGGGGGGTAGCATTACTCTTCATTTACTGGGGTTTTGGCGGCTACCCAACTGAACCGATCACTATGAATATCCCCATTTTATTTCGGGACCCGCCAATTTGGATTGTTACCCTATCCCCAATAATGTTTGCGGTGCTACAGGCAGTAATCCTGATTGGTCTCTTCTGGGCGGTGGGGAATTACTTCAAGGGCAATATGATCAAAACCTTTTCCATTCTTTACATTGAAATAATCAGGGGTGTCCCGTTAATTACCGTTCTTTTTATGGCCAATATTCTGCTGCCCCTTTTCCTGCCCAGAGAAGTTGAGATCGATAACTTGTTGCGGGTCGTTGTGGGCGTAGTGCTCTTTAGCGCCGCCTACCTGGCCGAAAATGTGCGGGGGGGATTGCAAGCCATTCCTAATGGGCAATACGAGGCCGCGATGGCGGTGGGGTTGAATGGGGCAAAATCGATGCGCCTGATCATTTTACCCCAGGCCCTGCGGCTGGTTATTCCGGCCATTGTGGGACAATGTATCAGCCTTTTCAAAGACACAACCCTGGTCGCTATTGTTGGCTTGTTCGATTTACTTAAAGTGGCCCAAACCGTAGCCACCCAGCCCGACTGGTTATTGTTACAGCGAGAATCTTACGCATTTGCAGCCCTGGTTTTTTGGATCTTTGCCTTTGCAATGTCCAGAGCCAGCCAGCGGCTTGAGCGCAATCTCGGCGTTGGTAAATACTAGCTAAAAATCAAGGAGATTTTAATGGCTGCTACATTAGATAAAGACATTATCATTTGCAACGAAGTACACAAATGGTATGGTGAATTCCATGTATTGCAAGGCATCACCACCACGGTTAAAGAAGGCGAAGTTGTGGTTATTATCGGGCCGTCCGGCTCCGGCAAATCCACCTGGATTCGCACCCTCAACCGGCTGGAAGAGCACCAGAAAGGCCAGATTGTAATTGATGGCACCGAACTAAACAACGATCTGCGCAACATTCAGGAAATTCGCCGGGAAGTAGGTATGGTCTTTCAGCAATTTAACCTGTTTCCCCATTTAACCGTGCTTCAAAATGTTACCCTGGCCCCTATTCACGTGCGCAAATGGTCTCGTGAAAAAGCCGAAGATGAGGCTATGGAGCAGCTGAAGCGGGTGAAAATCCCGGAGCAGGCCAGCAAATTTCCCGGCCAGCTTTCCGGGGGGCAGCAGCAGCGGGTGGCCATTGCCCGCGCCCTGGCTATGCAACCCAAAATTATGCTCTTCGATGAACCGACCTCCGCGCTTGACCCGGAAATGATCAAGGAAGTGCTGGACGCCATGCAGGAGCTGGCCGAATCTGGAATGACAATTATGGCTGTAACCCACGAAATGGGCTTTGCCAAAAACGTTGCCAATCGGGTTATCTTCTTTGATCAAGGCAACATTGTTGAAGAAAAACCGCCGCACGTCTTTTTTGACAATCCTGAAGAAGAGCGTACCAAGCTCTTCCTTAGCCAGATTTTGCACCACTAAACTTTGGTTGGGTAAATTCAATATCGCAACATCAGACAGCCGTGGTCAGCAAATGGCCACGGCTTTTTTTGTGCTTCCGGGCAATAGAGATTGGTCCAATCTTAACCTCAAAATTGCCAAAGGCTCTAAAGTTGGTAAACTAACTTCCTGATTTTAATAAGAAGCGTTGCAATGCGATATTTCAGGAACTACAAATTACTATTTTGGGGCGTTTTGGCTGCAACTGTGTTGCTGGCAGCCACCTCGATTTTGTCTGCCACCACCCCGTATCAAAAAGCGCCCTCGCTCGCAATCAATGAATTGATGGCCTCTAACGGCACCGGCCTGACAGACGAAGACGGCGACTTTCCGGATTGGGTCGAAATTTACAACCCCACCGACCAGCCCGTCAACCTGGGCGGTTGGTATCTAACCGATGATCTGGCCGAGCCGC
>CAYWSS010000257.1:0-7838 GCA_964460505.1 uncultured Caldilineaceae bacterium
TACTCTCAAACCTTCGCAGGGGAACCGTTCACCCCCCTCAATCCCCCCTTACGAGGGGAGAAGTTTAGTCCTCCCTCTCGTGAGGGGGACACGAAGCGGAGGGGGTGAATTTGGATCTACTGAGTATAGCCTTAAAGAAACACTGATTAAAACCACTATATCAGAACTCAACCCAAATTGCCAGTGCCCCAAATGTCCCGTTTTTGGTAACAGGCCAATTTGCTCGCTGTACCTAATGGTGATAAAATGCAATCCCAGAGTGTGAGTTTGGAGGGGCCGTGGCTCCAATAAAATTCTGGAGACAACTCCATATTTTTCAAATATATTTCTGGCAAAGAATTGTATGACCTGATTCAATTTGAATCAGGTCTTTTTTTGGCAATTTTAATCTCAGGAGTCAAACAGTTCCTATGGGGCGACAACGAGAATGAAAATATAGCCTACCCCCACCCGTTGCTAACGCGACTCTCCCTCTCCCAATTGGGGAGAGGGGGTTGGGGGTGAGGGGTATTTACAGAGGAGACATTATGGCTAATCTTGTTTTACCCGGTTTAGTTGATGTTCATACCCACTTGCGTGTTCCCGGGGGGGAACACAAGGAGGATTTTTCTAGCGGAACAGCGGCGGCGCTGGCCGGTGGAATAACCACCGTTTTGGCCATGCCAAATACCACCCCGCCCCTGTCTGCGCCGGATATTTTGGAGAGAACTTTTCAAAAAGCCCAACAAGCTATCTATTGCGATGTTGGGCTTTTTGCCGGTGCCGGCCCGGAGCAGATTGACCTGCTGCCACAATTGAGCCGGCGCGCCGTGGCCCTTAAGATTTACCTCAACGATACGTTTGGCCCACTGCGTGTGGAAGATTTGCCAACACTGTCGGCCTGTTTTCAAACGTGGCCCCGGCATAAGCTGATAGCTATGCATGCCGAAGGCCCCAACGTAGCCATTGGAATTGGGCTGGCGGCCAGTTACAATCGAGCGGTTCACTTTTGCCACATCAGCCGCCGCGACGAGATTGAACTGATTGCTGCGGCCAAACAGCAAGGCCTGCCGGTAACCTGCGAGGTTGGCCCGCATCACCTTTTCCTGACCAAAACAGACGCGGAACGGATGGGGCCGTGGGCCGATATGCGCCCCCGGTTGGCCGGCCAGGATGATGTGGACACCCTGTGGGCGCACATCAACACCACCATCGATTGCATTGCCACCGACCACGCTCCCCACACCCGGGCCGAAAAAGAATCTAAAAATCCGCCCCCCGGTGTGGCCGGCCTGGAAACATCGCTGCCGTTAATGCTGAACGCCGTAATGGAAAAACGGCTAACCGCCGGGCGGCTTACAGAACTGATGTCAACCAATCCCCGCTGCATCTTCAATTTGCCAACCCAGCCCGATACTTACGTTGAGGTAAGTGATCAGCCTTACACCATCTCCAACGCCAACCTGCACACCAAATGCGGCTGGACCCCGTTTGACGGCGTGAAAGGTGCCGGCCGAGTGCAGCGTGTGGTGCTGCGAGGCGTAGAAGTGTACGCCAACGGCCAGGTTACGGCTCAACCGGGCAGCGGCAAAATGCTGCCGCAAGACAATAGATAATCCGTTAAAGGTGATGACTATTCCCAACTCACTTAACTCACTTGGTTCTAAGTCAAGTTCTAATTGACGGGTGTAGCATTGGGCCTTGTGCCCTTTTTACTGCTGTAACAATGCCCACAAGGGGCTTAACTACCCGTCAAAACAAAGTTGACTTAGCACTTAGGAATGAGAATTAATTAACTTACCCATTTCCTCGTATTACGTATTGCCTAAATTTTACTCTTTACGGAGTACGTAATACGCAATACGCAATATGTTGCCGGCCCCAATTGGGCAAGTTATTTACGCGCCAATCCTTAACTCATTAAAAAACTATTAAAAAGGAGAAATTATGACAACCAAAGCCATGAAACCACTGTTTAATTTCGACGCACTGGAGAAGCCGCAATTACTGGGCAACGGCTTCACCGGAAAAGATATCTTGTCGGTTGACCAATTTGATGCAGACAAACTGAACTACATCTTCTCGCGCGCTCACGAAATGCGTAAACTGGTGGAGCGCATTGGCTATGCCGATTTGCTCAAGGGGCAACTGGCCTCCTGTCTCTTTTACGAACCGAGTACCCGGACCAGTTCATCATTTATTGCGGCCATGGAGCGGTTGGGCGGCAGTGTGGTGCCTATTACCCAGGGCGTGCAATTTAGCTCTGTGAGCAAGGGTGAAACGCTGGCCGATACCATCCGCACGCTGGAACAATATTCTGATGTGATTGTATTGCGCCATCCCAAAGTGGGGTCGGCGCAGATGGCCGCAGATTATTCCAGCGTGCCCGTAATCAACGCCGGTGACGGCGCGGGCGAGCATCCCACGCAAGCGCTGCTCGACCTGTTTACCATCAAGGAAGAGTTGGGGCAGATTAATGGCCTTAAAATTGCCATGGTGGGCGACTTGCGGTACGGGCGCACGGTTCACTCCCTAACCCGGCTGCTGGCTCAATACAAGGTCAGCCTCCGTTTTGTGTCACCCGAAATTTTGCGCCTGCCCCTGACAATAATGAATCAGGTTATTGATTCCGGCATCAACGTTAGAGAAACGCACGATGTAATTGATGTCATTAAAAATGCGGATGTGCTCTACGTAACCCGCGTGCAAAAAGAGCGTTTTGCCGATTTAGCCCAATATGAAGAAGTACGCAATCAACACGAAATTACACCTGAGATTATGATGCAGGCCAAAGAAAAAATGATTGTGATGCACCCGCTGCCGCGCGTGGGCGAAATCCATTACGCCATTGATGACGATCCTCGCGCCGCCTATTTCAGGCAGGTAAAAAACGGCATGTACATCCGTATGGCGCTGCTGGCGGCGGTATTAGGCAAGGCGTAACCCGGATGCTCCGGCGGGGTAATTACACAGGCTCATGTTTTAACGTTTTCTTCTGCGCCGGCTGCGTGTGGCTCTGGTTGAGACGGGCGCTTGCGGCAGAATATCGGCAAGGTGCGGGAAGACATCGCTTTTGTGGGGGATGTGGATAGCGTTGACAAACTCGGTTTGAAAATCCGGGTCGACCGCGGTTTCAATGTATCGAATCCAAGGGGCGATGTTTTGCGCTTCACGCCGTTTGTCGCGATTCAGCAGCGCAATTCGGGCGCCATCCCCGGCGGCGTTTCCCACGGAATAAACGTTGCCCAGGGGGCAGTCGGGAATTAGCCCCAGAATCATTGCATACCTGGAATCGATGGTACTGCCAAACGCGCCGGCCAGAATAATGCGATCCACCGCCTGTACCCCGGCTCGATTCATCAGCAGTTTGGCTCCCGCGTAGAGCGCGGCTTTGGCCAGTTGCACATTACGCACATCGTCCTGCGTCACCAGAATCGGCCCATCAATGGCCGTTTGATTGGCCGTGGCCAACACGTAAGCTCCTTTGCGTCCTTCCCATACCATGCGATCACCGGTCAGGGTTGGGTCAAAACGGCCATCCGGTTGCAGAATACCCGCCAGAAACAGTTCGGCTACCACCTCAATGATGCCCGATCCACAAATGCCAACGGCCAAATGGTGCGGTTGTTCCTCCGGCGGCGCATCCTCTGCCCCCGGCCACGCATCAGACCAGCGCTCCTCGCCAATCACCCGGAAGCGAGCCTGCTTGCTAACCGGATCAATGCGCACCCGTTCGATGGCCCCCGGTGTGGCCCGGATACCGTGTTGAATTTGCGCCCCTTCCAGAGCCGGGCCGGTGGGGCTGGAGGCGCTGTACATCCATTTCCGGTTGCCCAGAACAATCTCGGCGTTGGTACCCACGTCTACGGCCAGCACAATTTCAGCCTGCCGGTACGGCTCCTCGGCAATCAGCACGGCCACATTATCCGCGCCCACATGCCCGGCTTCGGCGGGCAGCACGTGCACATACGCCCCCGGGTGAAAGCGCAGCCCCAGGTCACGCGCTTTTATATCCATCGCCTCCCGATTGGCCAGCGCAAATGGCGCGCCCCCCAACTCAATGGGGTTGATGCCCAGCAAAATGTGAATCATCGTTGTGTTGCCCACCATCACTGCCTCGTGAATATCGCGGGGGCGGAGGCCGGCCTGTTTGGCAGAGCGGGAGGCCAACCGCTGCAAGGCATTGATGATGGCCTTGTGCATTTTATCCAGGCCGTCGCTGCGCATCATTGCGTAAGAGACGCGGCTCATTAGATCCTCGCCGTAGACCACCTGCGGATTCATCAGCGATTCTGTGGCCAGCAACTCGCCGGTGCGCAGGTTGCACAGGTATCCGGCCACGGTCGTGCTGCCGATATCGACCGCCAACCCGTAGGCTCCTTCCTCAAAACCGGGGCGTATCCCAATCACCTCGCTATCCTGCCACAATGTGACCGTGACCGTCCACTTTCCCTTGCGCAGCGCAGGCTGCAGGCGTTGCAAGGCGTTAATGTCGATGGACAAGCCTTCAAGCTGCCACTGTTGGGCCAGCGCATCCTGCAACCGGCCCCAATCGCCGCGATGCTCGCCCAGTTGGGCCTCAGTCACTTCCACGTAAAGCTGGCGGATGGTGGGCGCAATGTCAATCACCCGCTCCGTGGCAGACTTGCGGATAATCTGCTTCTGCGCCCGGCTTTCTTCGGGAACCGTAATCACCAGATCGCCGCTAACCACTGCCGAACAGGAAAGGCGGCACTCCGCGCTGTTCATTCGCTGCAGCAGTTGCCGCTCCTCCTCCCCCGCCGGAGAGAGGTTGCCCGGCGAGGATTCCACTCCGTGTTTTGGAAAGCGACCTTCCTCAACCTGCACTTTGCATTTACCGCAGGTTAAACGGCCACCACAGATGCTTTCAATTTCCACCCCTATCCGGCGGGCTGCGTTCAGTACGGTTTGGCCGGGCGCAACCCGTCCCCGCCGGCCCGAAGGCATAAAAATTACCAGCGACTCCTTTTCAGACGGCGATTTTTGATGGTTGTTATTTGACACGTGGTTTTGTCTCCGCAAAAGTTGTAGGGGGTAAATTTAGCACGGTTTGCTGAATTTGCAAGGTTGATCAGTAGTCAGATGTCAATTGCGCTTTGCGTGCAGACCGGCGTCTGCGACATTCACGGTGTCCGATACAGCGCATCTTGATATGCGTTCCCACGCTGGAGCGTGGGAACGAGAGAAATTCCTAACTCCCAGCCCCTAACCCCTGTATTCCCGCATAATTGCCTTTGGCAACAAAATGTTGAACGCATCACGGATTTGCCGGTCGATGGCTTCGGGTACAACCTCGGGGAAGAAATTTTTCAGCGTGTAACGCGCTTTGCGACGGGCACGCTCGCGCATATCCAAACTACCGGCAAGCTCCCAGTTCTCCCGGCCGGCGCGGTCGGTGGTGTGCGGATAGCAGTATTCGCTGTTCATCAAATTGTAGGTTTGGGGATGGCTGAGGTAATGCCCCTCGCCGTTGCACACCTCGTGGATCACGTCAAGCGAGAGCGACTCCTCGGTTACTTCCAGACCGCGCACCAGCCGCATAACCTGCCCGTTGATGTCATCATCAATCACGTACTGCTCGTAGGCCACCGCCAGCATCGATTCCAACATGCCGGCAGCGTGGTGATTGTACTGCGCCCCGGCCAGCGCCGTGACGGCCACGGTTAGCCCCTTCTCAAAGCCGGCCTGGACATCCGGCACTTTGCTGTCGGTCAGGCCGCAGGTGTTGTAAATGGGGATGCCGTAAAAGTGAGACATTTGGGCCGAGGCCGCGTTCATCAGGGCCAGTTCCGCTGTGCCGCCAAGGGTGTTGCCGGTGCGCAAATCTGTCACCAGCGGCATCCCTCCTTGCAGTGTGGGGTGCCCCGGACGCAGCAACTGCACGTAGGTGATTCCGGCCAATTCCTCGGCCACCACCTGCACCAGCGTGCCCACCAGCGAGGCCGGGGAGGTGGCCCCGGATTGGGGCGCGGAAACCAGCGATACCGGAATACCGGCCCGAACCGCCGCCGCCAACGTTTCTGTGGTTTCCGGGGCAAACCGGAGCGGGCTGACCATATAACCCAGATTAAAAGAGAGAAAGGGGCGCTGCAAAAATGCTTCTTCGCTGTCGGCAATCATTACCCCCAGTTGTTTGATGTCGGCCACCTTTTCGGCGTAGTAACAGCCGCCCATCACGTGTTTGTGGGTGGCGGCCAGGCATGCGTAAAAAGTGTTAATGTCGATGTCGTCATTAGGCACTTCGCGGGCCACCACCGGCCGCAGATAGAAATGGATGTTGTCGAGCGTTTCCACCAGCCGCCCGATGTCGTACAGGTCGCGCAGGCGGGCGTCGCGGGCTTGCCCGCTTTCCAGATCCACCACCGTCACCGCCGCGCCCCCGGTGCCTAAATGCACCCGCTTGCCCCGCAGATGCAGATCGGTGCGGCCGTCTTTGCTGTACAGCACCACCTCCCGGTTGATGGTTTTCAGGGCCGCGGCCACCATTTCGCGGGGAATAAATACCCGGTCGCGAACGGCATCAACCCTGGCTCCCGCCTGCTCAAAAATATGCCGGCATTCCGATTCCAGCACCTCGACTCCGGTGCGTTCCAGCACGGTCAGCGCGGCCTCGTGAATGCGCTGGACCTCACTCTGGTCCAGCGGCCGGTAACGTCCACCTTCCACCCCCGGCGGAACCGGGTTAACGGGCGACTTGTCATTGTGTGATTGTCGGTTGCGCCGTCGTTGGCGTGTTTCTCGTTTCACAGAAACTTTTCCTTTCCCTGAATTTATTGTTTTTTGAGTAAAAAAGTGTAGTGGTCAAGTAGATATCAAACAGTTTTAACGCAATGGCGCAATGGCGCAAAGTTTTTTATTTTCCCTGCGCCCTTGTACCTTTGCCTTGATTTCCGGAATGTTCAAAATGTTGGTGATCATTACATTTTTGAGTGAAAAAGCGCCACGGGTCAGCCTGAAAAAATTACCGGCGCTTGTACTGCATCAACGCCTTCGGAGACCTGCATGGTGCCGCCGGAAACCGTCAGGTGCGAACCGCACACCTGGGGATAACTGTCATCCGGCTGCCGCAAAATAAAGCTGCGCAGCCGGGTGGCGCCACGGTGCAACCACTGCAAGCCGTCATCAGCATCAACGTAGGCAATATCCACCTTCGCAGACGGCACCAGCCGCTGGGCTACCACCGGCCACGGCAAATCGAGCGCCTGCTGCAAAATTTGCTGCCACTGCCCGGCGGTGTGTCCCCGCCCCAACTGCAAACTCCGACCGCCCCAGGCATTGTTACCGCCGTCAAAACCGGCATATTTTATGAGCCAGTCGTCTTTGCTGGTTAGTAGCATTGGCAGGCGGTGCGGTTGCAGCAGGATGGTTTCCGGGATGCAGCGGGCGAGGACGGTCAGCGCATCGGGGTGGGCAGCGCAGATTTCGTCTCGAAGCTGTGGCATAGCCAGCGCCGCCATTAAAACTTTGCTGTCCAGATAAAACGTGGGCGGATTGAGGAACGTCGCTCCCCCGGCCTGCCATTGATAAAAACGTTGCAGATTTTCAAAATCAAAACAGTCAACGTATCCAAATCGAAAGACAACCGCATCGCCCACGTCATCCGGCCACTCATTGGAATAGGGCCACAGGTACGGCTCAAGTTTGTGCAGCCGGATGCGCCCCGACACATCGTCATTCCAGCCGGCAGTTTTTTGAGGAATACCGAACATTGGCGGCTGCCGGCGTTTGCCCCGCTGCACACTGCGGGCAATGGCCGCCACGGGCTGCTCGTACAAAACCCGGTCTCGCGCCCCCACCTCTGCCCGCGCGCGGCAGGACGCCAAATGCTCCAGGGTACA
>CAYWSS010000258.1:0-7835 GCA_964460505.1 uncultured Caldilineaceae bacterium
CGGCAAAAGGACGCTACTATAGCGGCTACAAAGGTGTGTGCCTAAGTAGTTACGCGCATTTATCCTTTACAGGCCTCAACAAACCCCTCAAAAATTAGTCGCGCCTCCGGTTTGTCCAGTAGAAACTCGGGATGCCACTGGACCCCACAGAAAAATGGATGGCCCGGATGCTCAAAGACCTCAGCCACGCCATCCGTTGAGGTGCCGACAATTTTGAACGGGGCAGGGACTTGCTCCACGGCTTGATGGTGCAGGCTGTTCACCCAAAGTCTGCCGGTTTGCAGGATTTGAGCCAAACGGCAAGTTGCGGTTAACTCCACTTCATGGGCCAGATAGTTTTTGGCATTGGTGCCCTCAGTTTGATAAACGTAATTGTGCAGCGTGGCTTCCGGCATTTGAGACGGCAAATCCTGCACCAGAGATCCCCCAACGGCTACAGCCATTACCTGCATTCCCCGGCAAAGGCCAAAGGCCGGCTTGCTATCATCAACGGCCCACTGACTCAGCGCTATTTCCAGGTTGTCACGCTCCGGCTGCACTTTATACAGCGCCACTTGCGAAGTTTGCCGATACAGGGTTGGTTCAATATCACCGCCACCGGTGAAGAAAATTCCGTCAGCCATGTGGTACAACTGTTTCAACCCCGGTCTGTTTAAATTTAGCGGGATTAAAAAGGGAGTGCCTCCCGCCTGTGATATGGCAGACAAACAGGCATCGTATTGAGAATTAACAAGATATTGACCGTAGCCGCTGGTTTTATCGCGGAAACAGGGGATCCCAATAAGTGGCGATGTTAGCATGATTATCTCTCTTTCCGAACCTGAAAAGTTTTCAGGCCTTCACTATTATTGTTGACAGGCCAAAAATCGATGTAACCGTTCCCCCCCCTCCAACCTTTCTGCGGTCTCCCTCGTGAGGGAGGGCTTTTGAGCTTCCCCCCGTTCACGGGGGAATTGAGGGGGGTGGGGGTGAACGATTACAAATCGACAGGTTAAAAATAGCACTATCATTGCCGAGAAAAGGAAAGTAGCAGCCAGGCCAAACGCTTGCTGAATTCCTACCTGATCGGCCCCCTAACCCAACACAAACGGGGCAGTTAAAATTGCCAGGCCTCCGCTCAGAGACAACCGCGCGCTGACAGCATCGATCTGGCAAGGCGCAACGCCTGCGGCAACAGACAGTGTAAGCGGGAATAGATTCGCCACGCCTAATCCGGCCACAAACAAACCGGCACTGTTGAGCGGGGCGGTGGGGGCCACCCAGGTGGCAAATCAAGGGAGGGGCCGTTTGCAAAATAGCCGGATTAGAGATTGTTCAACTCTTCACCCGCCGTACTGAATTCTCCGGCCCAACACCAATCCCAAAGCAATTTCGATAAAGAGAATGAGGGCTATCACAAAGAGGTCAAGCACAATGGTTATGGTAAATGCAATGAGCAGGTAAGTGAGAACTGTTAAACCGAGTGCCTGTAATTTCGGGGGCACCCCTGGAGTTACGCCCAGACCAATAGCCAGAAACAATGTGAGTCCAAGATAGATCAACACCGTATGCCAGGCTTCTCTATCTGAAGCGCTGGGTAACATTGCATTAGAAATGGCAAAAATCAGATAAAACCAAAGCCACACATCCGGCACTGATAACATCCCGGTAATTCCGCGCCAGGTACGCTCCAGATTACCGCT
Organism: uncultured Caldilineaceae bacterium; assembly: GCA_964460505.1. GTDB lineage: Bacteria > Chloroflexota > Anaerolineae > 4572-78 > J111 > J095. The sequence continues at coordinate 1,683 of CAYWSS010000258.1, forward strand.
AAGGAAGGCCTCTCCAACCTGCCCCAAGCCCAATACCCCGTAACCGATAAGAAGCACGGCGATGCTTCCAAAAATAAGCGGAGCCAGTCCAATCAAACTATGTCGAAATGAGTCAGGTTCATCAATCCGAACCGCGCCCATCTGAAGCTGCCCCCCCTTTTTTTGTTTGGGCCAAACCGAAAAGCCTCTGGTTTTTACCCGCAGTAACTTGGCGGTAAGCCAGTGGCTAAATTCGTGCAGGAGTGTCCCCGGCAAAAACAACACCCAAAAAATCCAGACCGCTACTTTAGGGCTGCCGGTTAATAAAAAAGCAACCCCCTGGACGTGAGTGCTAATCCACCGGTTCAGGGGGTACATCAATAAAATTGTTACAACCAACCAAAAAAGTACAGACCAGCCGGACATATTAATTGTGGTTCAAAAATGCAATGAGATCGACCCCGCTTGAAAAAAGCGGGGCCGATTCGAGAATTATACCGGGGATTGCCGGGAATTTATTGAGCGCCTTTTACCAGAGCCAGGAAGCTATCGGCTTTTAAGCTGGCTCCGCCAACCAAAGCCCCATCAATATCGGGCTGGGCCATAAAGGCCTCTACATTGTTGGGTTTTACGCTACCACCGTACTGTACCCGAACTTTTTGGGCTGCACCGTCATCATACATTTCAGTCAGCGAGCCACGAATACCGGCAGCAATGATGCCGTTTGCGGTGGCCGGATCGGCGGTTTTGCCGGTGCCAATGGCCCAAATAGGCTCGTAAGCCACAATCACTTTGGCCGCATCTTCAGCAGATAGACCATCGAAGGCAGCTTTTACCTGACCCCCGACAAAAGCATTGGTTTGGCCGGCTTCATTCTGAGTCAGGTTTTCGCCCACACACACAATGGGGGTGAGTCCATGGGCCAAGGCCACCTTAATTTTTTTGTTGACGCCCTCATCGGTCTCGCCAAAATATTCACGTCGTTCGGAGTGGCCAAGAATTACATATTGGCACAACTCTTTGACCATCAGCGGGGAAATTTCGCCGGTGAAGGCACCTTGCTCTTTAAAATACATGTTTTGGGCGCCGACGCCCACATTGCTGCCGCTTACAACATTTTTTACGGCGGCCAAGGCGGTGTAGGTGGGGCACAACACAACATCTACGTTTTCTACACCGGAAACCAGGTTGAGCACATCCTGAGCCAGTTGAACGGCTTCGGCTACAGTCTTGTGCATTTTCCAGTTGCCGGCAATAATTGGTGTTCGCATTTCAGGTAAAAATCTCCTTAAAATATATCAATTTCTGCGCATTTTATCACAAAGATTTAGGTTTAACAATAGAGTTGTTCCCTTTTAAGAAAAACCAAGTGACCGGCACTTGAACATTTGCTATAGAGAGTCTTTCCCGGCTATGGTGATGCTGAAAATGGCGATAAAAGTGCCGGTTACTTTATTTGGGAACAAATAACTTCCAGACTGTGAGTTATCTTTGCGTATTTTATTCCCTAAGGATTTTTGAGGCAAAAAGCGGGGAGAAGTCTGGCAGAGGTAAACCTTACAACATTCCTTCAAAGTAGGCGGTTAGCTCTTCCAGAGCAGGTCTAACCGGTGCCCATTCTTCCTTAAACAGATGCTTTTCTATCAACTTGGCTACCACGTTTCTATTAAGAGAATCTGCTCCCGCGCCACGTTGTGTGGTGACCAGCCCCCCCATAGCATTGCCCAAAGCCGATGAAGCCTCCCAGCTTAAGCCCACCAGCCGGCCCAGAACCAAACCGGCGTTAAAGCTGTCCCCGGCACCGGTGGTATCCTTTAAATCAATATCAAATGAAGGAAAAGATTCCCGCTTATCGGCAATGGCCAACAGGCACCCTTTGCTGCCACGTTTGGTAACAACCGCGTTGGCACCCTGCCCATTTAACAGTTGATCCAAACTATTGTCGATAGATGTTCCCTGCGCTAAAAGTGTTAGCTCTGTTTCATTTGGCAAAATAACATCCAGGCGAGGCAATAGTTGCATAATCTGCGAACGGGCCCGAATGGCCGGCTCTGTGCCAATATCCAGACTGACCCTGGTATGCAACGAGTTTTCAGCAATATCCAGGGCTGTCAAAATTGTCTCGTACTGGTGATGGGCCAGAAACGAATAACTGGAGAGATGAATCCAGCGGCAGTTGGCAAAATATTCTGTATTGATGGATTTTGCCTGGGTAAAGGAGTTTGCGCCTCTGGCCCCAAACATAGTGCGTTCACCGTCTTCGGTAACCGCGATAAATATCATGCCTGTGCTAACTTTGGGGTCAACCTGAACCTGACTACAATCCACACCAGACTCTTTAAGGTGGGTCAATACCTGGCTGGCCATAGGGTCGTTACCGACGCGGCCAATAAATCCAACATTAATATCCATCATTGACAGGGCAATTGCGGTATTAACTGCCGAACCACCGGTGTGCATTTGTACGCTGGTAGCTACCGCCTCGTTACCCGGTAAAGGGTAGGCGGGAATAGAAAAAATTACATCTATATTTATATCGCCCATTACAATGACATCGGGCATAAAATAAACTCCGGTTAATAAAGCTACGCTTCTATGTCGGAAGCCGAAGGCAGAACTACCACAAACTTACTCCCTTTACCGACCATGCTTTCTACCCCAATACGTCCTTTATGCACTTCGACCATTCCTTTTGCAATAGACAATCCCAATCCCATACCTTGATATTTGCGGGTAAGCGTTGCTTCAACCTGATAGAACTGGTCAAAAATTCGCTCGTAATCGCTTTTGGGAATTCCTATGCCCGTGTCAATAACGTTTATCCAATATTTGTGATCTTTAAATTGAACACTAATGTGGATGCGCCCGCCTTCAGACGTAAATTTTATGGCATTATTGACAAGGTTAACCAGGGTGAGAAAAATCTTCTGGCGATCAGCATCGATGTTGAGGGGCGAGTCTTCGGGCGTGAACTTAGTCGTAAGAATCAGTTGCTTCCCTTTAACAATTTGTCCAAACTCTTTGGTTATTTCTTTAATTAGCTCCTTCAGCGAAAATATCGAGCGATCTAATTGAAGCGCTTTGGCTTGAATGTGGCGCAAGTTGAGCATATCGTCAATTAAAGAGCGCAACTTAATGGCGCTGTTTAACACAATATCAACCTGCTCATTGGCTTGTTGATCTTGCACATTATCTTTGAGAAAAGTTGCATATCCCAATATTACGGACAGAGGTGTCCTTAGCTCATGAGAAGCAATACTCACAAAGTCATTTTTAATCTGATCAATTTCAGACAAATCACGATAGGCATTTTGTAGTTCATCCAAAAGACGAGCGTTTTCGATGGCAATGGCTGCTTGAGAGCCCAGAGTGGTTGCTATTTGAATATCATCCTCGTTAAAGCCCTCATCGGTGGTTTTATTGATAACCTCCAACACTCCAATCACGCTTTCGCGAACTTTAAGCGGGACTCCCAAAATGGAACGGGTTTCAAAATCAACGGTTTCATCTACCCCACCGTGCCAGCGTGGGTCATTTTTGGCATCGCGAATTAGAATGGGCTTATTTTTGCGAATAACGTGCCCCCCAATGCTGTTATCCAAAGGTACACTGACCTGTTTAAGATCCTGGCTTGCGCCACCGGTTGCCTCCGCAAAGCGAAGTTCACCGGTCAGTTTATCAATGAGCATTATCGAACATTCTTCGGTATTGGTCAGTTCTGTGGCTGACTGAACGATAATTTGCAGCAGGGGTTCCAGACTCAGGGTAGAATTTAGCATTTGGCTAACTTTTACAATTCGTTCCAGGTAGCCAATGCGATGCTCAAGCCCCACAATTTTTTGCCTGAGCATAGATACCTGTTCATCCTGGTTGCCGGTTTCCACAGCATCTAACATGCCATGTTCAGAATCATCAAATGCTATCAACGCGTCTTTATCCTCATCAATAAAGGGTAGTTCAATAGCCTCAGATTCACCTTCCGGCATCGCGGCATCAGTTTGGTTTTGCGGGTTGGAATCCGGTTCGTTGTCCTGCCCGTCAAGGTATCTTAGCATAATTACATTGCCTTTTTACACGTATACAGTAAGCTTAAAATTTTTTCTCAATGGGTAAATTATACACTAGCCAATACGGATTGTCTACGCATTACTTTAATTATAACGCATTTTCTACCTGTTTTCACTTATCATTTGGGTGATTTTGCAAGTTTAGCTTCGTCAGGTTTTGTTCAATAAGTTTGTCAACATCTATCAAGGAGGTACCACTCTGCCATTTCAGGTAAAGTAAAAATTCATGATTTCCTGCCGGCCCGGTAATGGGTGAAGGCATAATATTTATTATACTGAATTTAGACTGGTTGGCATAGAAGGCAGCCTTGTGCAGTACTTCATAATGAACACGGGTATCGCGCACAACACCCCCTTTGCCCACCTGAGCCTTGCTCGCTTCAAACTGAGGTTTTACCAAGGCCACAACCACGGCCGGCACAGCTAACCACTTAACCGCGGCCGGTAAAATAAGTTTAAGCGAAATAAAGGAGGCGTCAATGGTTACCAAATCTACCGGCTGCGGCAAAGACTCAAGATACCTGGCATTTGTTCGCTCCAGCACGGTCACGCGTTCGTCCTGGCGTAATTTCCAGGCCAGTTGGCCGTACCCCACATCGATAGCGTACACGCGCGCAGCCCCGCGCTGTAACACCACATCGGTAAATCCGCCGGTAGAGGCCCCAACATCGGCGCAAATAGCGCCGGCAGGATCAATTTCAAAGGCATCCAGTGCGGCGGCCAGTTTTATTCCGCCCCGGCTAACGTAGGGCAGCCCGCTTTCAACTACAATTGCGGCACTACTGGACACCGGCATGCCTGCCTTGGTTGAAGCCTTGCCGTCAACCTGTACCTTTCCAGCCATGATCAACGCTTGCGCTTTACTTCTGGTTTCTGCAAGCCCCTTTTGCGTCAGAAGCACATCTAACCTGATTTTGGTCATTAAGAATTTACCACCGCTTTTGCTAAGCTTCCCTCAATTGAGTATCATATTGGCTTATTATAAAAGGGTGTGTTTCAAACGAGTCGAAAAACGGCGCAGGCCGGGGGACCTGGGGGGTGTCCCCCATCTTCCCTCTCCTCTCCGACTCAAATGAAACACACCCATTACAAAATGGAGCATTACAATTTTGATTTCCGGTATTCTAAAAACAATGCGTCCCAAACAGTGGACGAAAAACGGCATTATTTTTGCCGCCCTTATATTTGATGTAAAACTTTTACAGATTGAGCCATTCATTAAAACCGTAATTGGCTTTATCTTGCTGTGTTTTATCTCCGGTACCGTGTACCTGATCAATGATCTGGTTGATGTAGAAAAAGACCGGCAACACCCCATTAAGAAAAATCGCCCAATTGCCGCCGGAGTGGTCCCGGTAAAGGTGGCCATTATGGCGGCAATTCTTATACCAGCCATCAGCTTGCCGCTCAGTTTTTTGTTAGACCCGGCATTTGGCCTTATTGTAACGGCCTACCTGCTGCTACAAATTGCCTATTCGTTTAAGTTAAAAAACATTGTGGTTGTTGATGTGTTGACTATTGCTGCCGGTTTTGTGTTACGGGTAGCCGCCGGTGTGCCGCTGGTTGAAGCAGAAAGATTTTCGCCGTGGCTGTATGTTTTTACCACACTGTTAGCCCTTTTTCTGGCGTTGGGAAAACGCCGCCAGGAGTTGGTGTTACTTAAGGGAAACTCAAATACCCGTTCTATTCTCAGCGAATACAACATCCCCTTTCTGGATTCAATGATGTCGATTGTCACTACCGGCACCATAATTACGTATGCCTTCTACACCTTTTCTGCGCCAAATCTTCAGAATAACCATTTGATGATGCTGACGATTCCGTTTGTCATTTACGGTATTTTTCGATATTTGTACGTTATTCACGTGCAGGGCAATGGCGGAGCGCCTGACGAGGTGTTACTGACCGATAAACCCCTGCAAGCAAATATTGTATTATTTGGCGTAGCTGTCTTTGCTATCCTGTATACTCTATAATTTTCAATTCCTCGTCTGGCACAATAACAAAAAGAGATACTCTTAATGAGTATCTCTTTTTTCATTTAAATTCTACATATACGCCATAAATTGCAGAAAACCGGCAACCGGGTTGCGGTTCTCCACCTATG
>CAYWSS010000259.1:0-7793 GCA_964460505.1 uncultured Caldilineaceae bacterium
TCCGAAAATTCTGCTCTGAAATGCCGACAATAATTGTCAAACCGGGAATTGCTGTCAGTAGATCCAAATTTTAAGGAGCCGGCACTGCGTAGCGTCAGATGCGGTTCTGTTCGGCATCTGAGGATGCCTCACTCCTTAAATTTTGATCCACTGAGCATTGTTGCAGGAATTCCTCGGCTTCGCTCGGAATGACATGCGCGCAACATCTTGTTGACTACTACAAAAACCCTCCCAAATGCAGCGCCGAAGCACTGGCTGACATTAATTTGTTGTACTGAAAGTATAAACGAGCGCCCCCATAACCGGTTATCAAACCTTTCGAGGGTATAAATTATGTTGCAATTAAAACAATATAATATAAAAGGCATTGTTCAAGGGGTCGGTTTTCGACCATTTGTCTACCGCATTGCAAAAACCTATAAACTCAGCGGATGGGTGCTCAATGACGCCGGTGGGGTAACCATTGAAGTTGAAGGCCCTGAAGTTGAACTTAACAGGTTTGTTGCTCATTTAACAAACAACCCACCTCCGTTGGCTGTAATTAATGAAGTAACTGTACTCAGGGATGAGCCTTCGGAGGGAACCTATACCTCCTTTGAAATAAAGCAAAGCGAAGGGAAAGCCGAAAGACAAGCCCTTGTTTCGCCGGATACAAATGTTTGCGATAACTGTTTGGAGGAACTATTTGCGCCCGGTAACCGACGTTATCGTTATCCTTTTATCAACTGTACTAATTGTGGGCCGCGCTATACCATTATTCAGGATATTCCCTACGACCGCCCCTTTACGACTATGAAGGATTTTCCTTTATGTCCTGAATGCAATGGGGAATACCATGATCCGCTGGATCGGCGTTTTCACGCCCAGCCCAATGCCTGCTGGACGTGCGGGCCTCGCGTTCAGCTTCTAAATAATCAGGGCGAAGCGGTGGACAGCGCAACCCCTGTCCGGGAAACGGTTAAGCTTCTGAAACAGGGCCATATTGTTGCAATTAAAGGTGTGGGAGGTTATCATCTTGTCGTTGACCCCACCAATCATGAAGCCGTTCTCAAGCTTCGTCAGCGCAAACGTCGAAACTTTAAACCCTTTGCCTTGATGGCTGAAACGGCTGACCACGTAAAAAAATTTGCCCGCGTCAGCCCCGAAGAGGAAAAACTGCTGACCTCAACAGAGCGCCCTATTGTTTTGCTCCAAAAGCAACAAGCCACAGGCTTTTCCCCTGCCCTGGCTCCTAACAACCAACAATACGGGGTGATGTTAGCTTATACGCCCCTGCACTATCTTTTGCTCAGAGACAATTTTACTGCCATTGTAGCCACCAGCGGCAATGTTACCGATCAGCCCATTGTTTACAAAGAGGTTGAAGCCCTCAACCGCTTATCAAACATTGCTGAATATTTCCTTGTTCATAACCGGGATATTCACACCCGGGTAGATGACTCAATTGTCCGTTACGTTCCGAGGTTGGATTCAGCTTACATAATCCGTCGAGCCAGAGGGTATGTGCCTCGCCCTGTTTCCTCTGACAAATCTTTTCCCAGTGTATTAGCTTTGGGGGGAGAATTAAAGAATACAATTTGTCTTAATAAAGACAACAAATTTTTCCTCAGCCATCATATTGGAGATCTGAAAAATCTTCAGATATTTGACTCGATGAGCGAGGTTATTACCCATCTGTCACATATTTTAAACATTACGCCTGTGTGCATTGCCAGTGATTTACACCCGGATTTTCGCAACACCCGCTACGTCTTTGAGCAAGATGAACTCCCGATTATTCAAGTACAGCACCACCACGCTCATATGGCGTCTTGCATGTTTGAAAACAACCTGAAGACACCAACCATTGGCGTTATTTTTGATGGGCTTGGATATGGCCTTAATAAACAGGTTTGGGGCGGTGAATTTTTGGTGGGTGACTATTACGACTTTGAGCGGGCCGCACATTTTCAACCCTTTTCCTTGCTGGGCGGCGATAAAGCAGTTAAAGAGCCTTATCGAATTGCCCTGGCTTTTTTATTTGAAATTTATGGCGCAGACGTGGCCAATTTAGGGCTTGATGTGGTCACAAAACGTTCGGAAATGGAGCTTGAACTTTTACAAAAAATGGCCGACAAACAAATTAATGCGCCCCAAACCTCAAGCATGGGCCGCATATTTGACGCGGTTTCGGCGTTATTGGGCGTTTGTGATAAAATTGAATATGAAGCGCAGGCGGCAATTGAGTTAGAACAGGTTATTCAACCCACCGCACCTTTGCCCTCGCCGCTACCCTATCAAATATATCAGGACAACAAGGCCTGGAAAATTAACGTGCTCCCAATGTTTCAACGTCTTGTTGAACTGCTCCGGACAGGCCAGGAATCACAGAGTGATTTAAGTTTACGTTTTCACCAGACAATTGTTCAGATTGTTACAGACATTTGCCAACGCCTCCGCCAAACTGAAAAAATTAATGATGTGGTTTTAAGTGGCGGTGTATTTCTTAACCAATTCCTGCTCATTAATTGTTATACTCAATTGAGCCAATCAGGCTTTAAAGTATATACTCATAAAAAAGTTCCAACCAATGATGGCGGTATCTCTCTGGGACAAGCTGTTGTTGCCGGTTATCACATAGCGCGGTCAAACCGCAACCCAATTTTTGACTCACGGATGGAATAAAACACGGATAAATAAAAATAGTTAAAATTCGTGTTCCCTTGTATCCGTGAGTCATACCCAAAAATTCTCGCAAGTAACGCAATTCTTGTGGGATAATACTATATTGTCAAATAAATAAAGGGGAAATCCACATGAAATATTGTGCTATCGTTACTGTCGATTTGCAGAATGCAGCGGCAAACAAACATGAAGCCCGTAAAAAAGCAGTGGCGATGTTTTTGCCGGATCATGCTGAATTTTTGCAAAAAATGCGAAAAAAAGGGATTCCGGTCATCCACACTCAACAGATTTTTGACCCAACCGATACTCGTAAAACTGAGCATCTGGAATACAAGAAATTATTTAAAGAAGGCAGCGAAGGCGCTCAAATTCTTGGCGAGGTATGGGATAATGGGGATATGATTGTGGTCAAGCGCAGAGACAGCGCCTTCTATGAAACAACTCTGGCTGAAACATTAAAATCATTGAATGTGGATACAATTATTTTAACCGGAATGCAATCACAAATTTGTGTTCAAACTACAGCCGCCGATGCCTCTTTTAGAGGGTACGAAGTGATTGTTCCCGCTGATGGTGTATCAGCCACCAAAGAAGAAGATATTACCCGTTCGCTTGAGTGGATGGCCAAATATGTGGCCACGGTGATAACTCAGGATGAAATTTATCAGATGGTTTGCCAGGGACAGTTAACAGGACTAAAAGTGCCAACCTCATGAAAATGTCAAAAGACCTCTCTCACATTATACTCGACCACGGCACAGGCGCATTACTGAGCCAGGATTTGATCAACTCAATCATTACCCCCCGTCTTGGCAAGGTGCATAAAGGAGATATGAATGACAGTGCCGTGCTGAATTTGACCGCCAACAAAATTGCTATGACTACCGATTCTTTTTCCATTGACCCCATTTTTTTTGGAAACGGGAATATTGGCAAGGTCTCTGTTTGCGGTACCGTCAATGATTTAGCGGTGAGCGGGGCCACCCCCTTGTATCTTACTTTTGCCATGATTTTGGAAGCGGGGTTTCCAATTTCAGACCTGGAACGAATCCTGGACTCGGTTCGTCAGGCTGCGGAAGAAGCCAATGTTTATATTGTTGCCGGAGACACCAAAGTAGTTGATAAAGGTGAAGCGGACAAGATATTTATCAACACCTCCGGCATTGGAATCTTTCAAAACGGGGCAAAACCGACAGAGACAAAGAATATTCAACCCGGTGATGACATTATTGTAACCGGGTTATTGGGCAATCACAGTATTCACATTTTATCAATTCGAGAGGGATTGGGCTTTGAACAGCGCATTCTTAGCGATTGCGCTCCCCTGAACGGGATGGTGGCCAGCGTCCTTAAATCAAACAGCTCCCACGTCCATTTTATGAGAGACATCACCCGCGGTGGCCTGAGCAGCGTCCTGAATGAGATTGCAGAAGCATCAGACTTGGGCATTGAAGTTAAGCTGGACCAATTGCCTATTCAGTACGAAGTTGAGATGGCGGCTGATATGTTGGGCATTAATCCAATCCACCTGGCCAATGAAGGCAATATCTGCATGATTGTCTCTCCCGATGCCACGGAAAACGTTCTCAAATACTTGCAACAGCACCAATATGGAAAACATGCCTCCGTTATCGGCAAAGTAACGGACAGGAAGAGGCATAAAGTTATCAGCATAAGCGATGACGGGCAAATGGGTATAATGGAACCGTTATATGCGCAAGAATTACCCCGCTTGTGTTAGAAGTGCCCACCCATCTTAAATTCTTGAACCCAAAAATTCTTTACAGATGAGACAAGATTTTGCCTCACAGATACAAGGGAACACGGATGAAAATAAATAAAATTATCCGTGAGGCATAAATTACCTGTCGGTTTGGGCCGAAACTTCGTTGGACGCTTAAACGATAATCTATATTTCCCCTTTTTTACCGATTTGCAGCGTAGTTTGCGCGACAGTTTTTATTAATTTAACTTGACATCCAAAACGTTTTGGATTATACTCTGTTTATACCCAAAACGTTTTGGATAAAGCAATGGCTGCTACCCTCAAACAAATTGCTGAAAGAGTAGGAAGATCAGTTACAACAGTCTCACGGGCGCTGGCCGGTTACAAGGATGTCAGTGAAACTACTCGTGAGCAGGTAAAACAGGTGGCTCATGAATTGGGCTACGAACCAAACATCATTGCTCGACAGCTTCAAAAGCAACGAACCGACACCATCGCGCTTGTTATCCCCACGTTTGGACCCCGTTTTTCGGACCCGTTTTTCAGTGAATTTTTAGCCGGTGTCGGTAACGAAGCCGCTCGACACGGCTTTGATCTGCTTGTCTCCACGCGTTCTCCCGGAGAAGAAGAACAGCAAGCCTACCTCAGGCAAGTTCGCAGCCGGCGTGTTGATGGATTTATTATTGTGCGCACCCGGCGGCAAGATGCCCGCATCTCTATATTACAACAACATAATTTTCCATTTGTCGCCTTTGGCCGCATTGAGGGCCGGGGTGAATTCCCCTTTGTTGATGAGGACAGCGAGGCAGGGGTGCGGCAGGTTGTTGACCATCTGGTTGAGTGTGGACACGCACGAATTGCCTGGATTGCAGCCTCTCCGGATTTAATGTTTGCCTGGTACCGGCAGCAAGGGTTTGTAAAGGCCATGAAATCTCACGGGCTAACCGTGGAAGATGATTTGATTCTTGAAGGCGACCTGACCCAGCGAGGGGGGCGTCAGGTTGCCGGGCAATTACTCCAATTGTCCAATCCCCCGACGGCCATTGTGGCCTGCAATGATTTGATGGCTTTGGGGGCAATGAGCGCTGCTCAGTCGCGGGGGTTAACCGTTGGAAAAGATATCAGCGTAGCCGGTTTTGATGATATTCCCCCGTCAGAGCACGCCCATCCGTCGCTAACCACCGTTCACCAGCCAATTTATAAAATTGGTTCTACCGTATGCCAAATGCTGATAAAAATAATTATGGGCGAAGAATTAACAGAGCGACAGGTGATTTTGCAGCCCTCACTCGTTATTCGGCAATCCAGCGGGATTGTGTAAACTTTGCACCCCAAAGGAGGTGATGGCCACACAAATCTTCTAAAGTAAAACCCAAGTCGTTCAGCAAAAATTAATTAATAGAAAAGGAGTATATCGGAGAGGATATTATGTCCAAGAAAATCTTTGTAGTATTACTATTACTCATCGTATTGAGCATCAGTGCCGTGCCGGCCTTTGCGCAGGACGGCTCCAGTTGCGCGGACACCTACACTGTACAGGCCGATGACTGGCTGTCGAAAATAGCCGAGCGTTATTTCGGCACCATTCTGGCTTTCCCGGCTGTTGTTGATGCAACCAATGCCGCGGCCAACAGCGATGAGAGCTATGCCAAAATCAAAAATCCTGACGAAATCGAAGTGGGTCAACAATTGTGCATCCCCACCGACGAAGAAGCCGAAGCCTTTTTGAACCCGACAGCCGCAGAAGGCAAGGTGCTGGTTGAGTTCTGGACCACCGACAACGAAGAAGAGCGGGTAAAGGTGTATGAAGAAGTGGCTGCCCGTTACATGGAACAAAACCCCAACGTAGAAGTGCGGATTGTGCCTATTCAAGAAGCCGGTGTATCTCAGCGAATTGCTGTGGCTGTGGCTGCCAATCGCAAACCTGACATTGTTCGGATGGGGATTGAGCGCGTAGCCTCCTTTGCTGCTGACGGAATCCTCGATCAGGATGCTTCGATGGCTGTAATTGAAGGCATCGGGGTGGAAGACTTCCGTGATGGCCCCCTGCAAATGGTTATCGACCCGGCCACCGGCAAATACGCAGCCGTACCGTACGATGGCTGGATTCAGGCCATTTGGTACCGCCAGGACCTGTTTAATCAGCTCGGGCTGGCTGCCCCCACTACCTGGGATGCCATCAAGGCAGCCAACTGCTCCGTGGTGGGCCAAAACGATTTCCTTTATGGCGTTACTTTGGGCACCGACCCCGGCCAAAACTACGGCCAGCAGGTCTTTGAACAAGTGGCCATTTCTAACAATGCCTGGCCTTTTGACGAAGCCGGCAACGTTACAATGAATACGCCTGAAATGATTGAAGCCCTGCGTTTTTACACCGATCTGCAAGAATGTGCCACCCCCGGCCCGCAATACTGGCGCGGCGCCCGCGAAGCCTACGAATACGACCAATCTGCCATGCTGTTCTACTCTACCTACATTATGGACGACCTGGTTGACGGCTCTGGCCTGGAAGCCGGCGGAAGCGCAGAACTGGCCACGGCAGACCTGGCGCAGCAAACCGGCTTTGCGCCCAGGATGGAAGGGCCTAATGGCTCTGCCAGCTACGGTCAGTTAGTCACGCTGGGCCTCATCACCGATGCCGACCCCGAAGCCCAGGACGTAATCAAATTCTTCCTGACAGAAGGCTACCAGGATGTGCTGGGGCTGGCTCCGTTTGGCAAGGTGCCCGTACTCAAGAGCGCAGTTGACGGCTGGAAAACCAGCAGCGAATATTTTGCTAACTACTCGCCGGATACCCTGGCACAGATTGCCAACGGCTACGACAGTATGCAGCGCTGGCTCTTCCGCCCCGATTACGACTCCACCGAACGGGCTGTAGTTGGTGATATTGAAGGCCGCCTGCTTATTCCGCAGGTTATCAGCAATATTGCCCTGGAAGGCTCAATGACCCCCGAGACCGCTGCCGAATTCTTACAGGAGCAGGTAGAAGGACTTTTGGCTGAACGACAGTGACAGACAGAACCTCTTCAAAATAATCTCCACTGTTGCAAGCGGACCCGGAGGATGTAATATCCTCCGGGTCTAATATCCCCAGGATGAGCCGCCAGCGGCGCGGGGGGTGTGGGGAGTGTCCCTCCACTTCCTTCCCCACGCCCCACGCGCGGTATAAAACCCATGGCTCTATAGGATTTCGCAGGGTCAAAGTAAAGAATTTGCCACGGATTGCACGAATTAACACGAAAAAATAAAAAATCAGTGAAATTAGTATAATTCGTGGCAGATAACACGCTTTTTATAGAGCGATCCTGCAAACTGCCAGAGAGCCAAACCCATAAAGCAGGGTATCATAGGAGTTATCATTAACTGCGTTCACCACCAGAAATGAAAATTGCCCTCACCCCCG
>CAYWSS010000260.1:0-7793 GCA_964460505.1 uncultured Caldilineaceae bacterium
CAGCGTAGGCGACACGCGGGCCCACACGCACGCCGGCCGTCACGCGGCAACCGGGCCGGTCCCGCCCCGCCAGGACCACCCCGGCCCGCCAGATCAAAAACGCAGGATTTGCCGGCGGTACCGCCGGCCGGCCAGCCCGCTGAAAAAGAAGGATTTACGCTGGGTGACGCGCTCCGCGCGGTCCCCAGTACCGTGTGGACAGTTATCGCCGGTGTGGCGGTGTTAACCATAGCAGCGGTTCTCATTATTGGCCTGGTTACATATGGCGGCAACTTTTTTGGCACAGGCAGTTTAGCCAAACTCGAACTCCCCACCCCCACCCTGGTTGCCGGCCCTCCCGATTCCACGCCAACACCGGGACCCACGCCCACCAGCGGGGAACCCAGCGGGCCGGTGGCTACGCCCACCCAGGCCGCTATGATTGCTTTTAGCAGCGAAGACCTGGATATGACCGTTGAGCATCCTGAAAATTGGCAGGTTGCCGATGACTCAACCCGGGTGCTGTTCTCTCCCTCCGTCAATGTCCTGCATCCCGACAAACTGGAAGAAACCAGCATGCTTATTGGCAAGTCGAAAGAAGAAGACACCTCTATTTCTGATTTGCTGACCGAGGTGCTGGCGCAATTTCCGGAAGACGCAGAAAACTTAAATGAAGGCACCATCAGCATTGGAGCGCAGACCTGGACCTCTACTCAAATTCGCTTTGATGACGACAACCGGGAAGAACAGGCCATTGCCACGCTGGCCGTAACCAGCAAAGATGGGGCGGGTTATTATTTAATTGCCGTTTCATCGGCATCAGACTGGAACGCGGTGCAACCCGTATTTCAGGGGATGATAAACAGCTTCCGCTTTGGGGCGGAACAGGTTGTGGCCAAGGCCACCACACCAAAGGCAACCCGCGCCGCCACAGATGAAACCGAAGACGAGAAATCTTCAGCCGAAAAAACCGAGGCCGAAGGAACCCCCGCGCCCACCGGCCGGGCTACCCGCAACCCAACACCCACTCCGGAAGCATCCGTAACGCCGTTGGTGTACGCGGTGCAGTCCGGAGATACAATGTTGGGTATTGCCGCCAAATTTGGCGTTGACTGGGAACTTCTGGCCTCTGAAAATGGAATTGAGGATGCCGAGTCTCTGGATATTGGCCAGGAACTTGTTATTCCATTTACCGCTGAAGAATTGGCCGAATACAACGCCGGCGGGGGCCAGACCGTTGCTAAAGCAGACACCGAAGATGGCCAGGAGACAACAGAAAGTGATACAGAGGCTGCCACCGACGGTAGTAAAGCAGCCGGCTCAGAGACCTCTGCAGCGCCCGCCGCAGACAACGCTGAAGATGCTGCCGCAGAATCAGAAGAAGAAACTACTGAGGCCGCCCCCGTAAGCGGCAGAATTGTATACCCGGCCTTTAACAATGGCAGCGGTGTATACGATGTCTGGATGGTAGATTTGGGTTCCGGCGAGCAGACTCCCATTGCCGGCGCGGCCAGCCAACCGGCCTTTAACTCAGACGGATCGCTGCTGGCCTATCGCTCGTGGGACAGAGGCACCCGGGGTATCTTTTTTAGAGACTTCATTGGCGGACGCGGCGACATTGTGACCCGCTTTGTGGAAGACGCGCTGCCCTCATGGTCACCGGACGGCTATTCATTTGCCTTCTCCAGCCGCAAAGAAGGAGACCGGGTGCCCCGACTTTACGTAGGCAATCAATCGGGTGATGATCCTGCCGCTCTTGGTTTTCAGGGTGAATACGTATCGACGATGCCGGATAGCCGGCTGGTAGCAAAAGGCTGCCTGCCAACCGGTGATTGCGGCATGTTTGTTATGGGAGCCAGAGGCGGTGGGGAGAAAAAGATTAGCGAAGTGCCCTCTGACACCGCTCCCTCGGCCTCACCCGATGGCAATAAAATTGCATTTATGTCATTTGACCGGGGGGGCAACAACTGGGAAGTCTGGGTTATGGGTGCCGATGGAACCAACCCCACCCGCCTGACCGAAAACAACAACGCCGACGGGTTACCCGCTTGGTCGCCCGATGGACAAACGATTGCCTTTGTCTCAAACCGGGGCGGGGCATGGGCCGTGTGGGCTATGAACGCCGATGGCACCAGCCAACGCAAACTGTTTGATATGAAAGGCGCGCCGGACGGCAACGTTCTCTACGATGAGTTCAATTCGCGGGGATGGCTGGAAGAGCGAATTTCCTGGGCTCCATAGCCTCATAGCACGCATATTCAGAAATGGCGAGGGCTGTTTACCCCCGCCATTTTTATTTATATCTTCCTGGAAATACCATATTTTGTATCTTTTCAATAATCCGGGGCTAAACACCCTTCGACAGGCTCAGGATGCGCATCCTGGGCCTGTCGAAGAATGCCTCCCCCTACTTTTTGAGAAGCTACTACCATATTTTCGATAGATATTCAGGTAATGCTTTTGGGTAGGGGCAGCGCCTTGGGCCTGCCTTATGGACGCTGCTTGTAAATTTCAGCGTTTTTCGTTATGCTAGTTGTATAGCTCTGCAAACCGGAATAACTGCATCTCTTTTTGTAGCGATGATAATGCAATGTTATAATGTTGTCCAACCCTAAAAGAGTACCTCAGGCAAATCCATGGCAAATTTAGTTGGCAAAACCCTTGGAAAATACAGATTAGTAGCCAGATTAGGCCGGGGGGGGATGGCCGAAGTTTACAAGGCCTACCAGCCCGGACTCGACCGTTATGTGGGCATCAAGGTGTTGCATGCCCACTTGGTTGATGATCAGAATTTTATCGGCAGATTCGAGCGGGAAGCGCTGGCCATCGGCAAGCTTCGTCACCCCAACATTGTGCAGGCGGTTGATTTTGACCGCGATGACGAAACCTACTTTATGGCCATGGAGTATATTGACGGCCCTACGCTTAAAGATGAGCTAAAAGCCCGTCAAACCTCCAAAAAACCGCTCACCATTCAGGAAGTGTCCCGTATTTTCACAGGCTTGTGCAGCGCCATAGATTACGCGCACTCACGGGGAATGGTTCACCGCGATATCAAACCGGCCAATGTCATGATTAATGACGAGGGCCAGGTTGTCTTAACCGATTTTGGCATTGCCCGCATCATGGGAGGTACCCAATACACCCAAACCGGCGCGCTATCGGGCACCCCGGCCTATATGTCGCCCGAACAGGGGCAGGGAGAACGGGGTGATGAACGCAGCGATATTTATTCGCTGGGGATTATGCTGTATGAAATGGTCACCGGCATGGTTCCCTACGAAGCTGATACGCCTTTTGCGGTAATTATGAAACACATCAGCGAACCGCTGCCGCTCCCCACCAGGATTAACCCCAATATTCCGGAAAGCGTAGAACGGGTTATTCTCAAGGCCATGAGCAAAACCCCCGATGACCGGTATCAAACCGCCGGAGAAATGGCCCGCGCCCTGCGTGATGCGGTGGGATTGTCGGCAGACGACAACCTGCGCACGGTACCATTGGCCACCGTAGCCACTGCGCCCCAAATTCATCAAATTGAACACGAAACAGGCCCCATTTCTTCGATGCAAAGAACATCCACCAGAAGTATGGGGGCCGGGGGCCGGGCTACTGTTTACTCCGATGGTGGAGCGGGGGCCACAACGGTATCTGCTCCCCCCGGCAAAGGCATCCCTATGATAGCTTTGCTGGGCGGTGGGGCATTTATTATTTTAATCCTGGTTGGGGTTATTGTTGCCCTGGTGCTGCCATCCATAACAGATAGAACCGATACCCCGGCCACAGAAACGGCCGTTGCCATAGCCATAATTCAAGCCACGGAAACCGCCGGGATAAGACAAACCCAGGTGGCAGAGGACTCTGCAATTCAGGCCCAGGCCCGAGATGCAACCGCAACATCACAGATAGCCACTCAAGTAGCCGTGCAGGCTACGGAAGCTGCGCGGGATTCCATTTTTGCCACACTGGCGGCCGGTGAGGGTGATACCAGTAACAACACGCCCGAGTTGCTGGTGGTTACGGCTACCGCCACCGAGACTCCCCTTCCCACCGACACGCCGGAAATAACCTTTACGCCAACCTCGCCCCCCGCTACCGATACACCCACTCCGGCACCCCCTACCAATACGCCGGTTCCTCTGCCGCCTACCAATACCCCAACCCCGGCCCCCCCCCCAGATACACCCACTCCGGAAAGACCGGCGCTGTCGGGAAAACTGGCTTTTGCCGTGGACAATGGTTTCGCCAGATATGATGTATTCATTGTGTCGATGCCGGAAGGTAAAGAATTGGCTAAAATTGAAGGCGCGCGCCAGCCCAACTTTAGGGGTGATGGGCAGAAATTGCTCATCAACGGTGAAGGCGGCGGATTTGGAGAGAATATTTGGGAGGCAAATGCCGGAGGCGGAATAGACAGGCCCGTGAGCGGCTCACCCTCTGATTTGTTCCCTTTCTACAAACCGGACGGCACGACCTTAACTTACAGTAATCCTCAACTGGCATTTGGCTCTCAAGGTTATGAATCGTACTTGTTTGTACAATGCAGCCTGAAGCCTCCTAACCAGGAAAGTGACAAATGCAGTGCCATTGCCGATTTCGGAATCATCATCCCACCCGGCGCTATCGGCGATGTTATCGGCTCTTATCCGGTCTGGACTACCCGCGACCACCTGGTGTACAACGGCTGCAACACCTGGGCAGGAGGCGGTTCGTGCGGTGCCTTTTCCGTTGGTTCATGGGCTGTAAAGCGTTCCAGCAACGGTGAAACGCCACAGAAAATCATTGACGGAACCAGTGTCATTCCTACAGACGCCAAGGCCGGGTTGATAGCGTTTCATTCGCATGAAACGGGGGATTGGGAGGCTTACGTGGCCGGGCAGGATGGTTCCGGCGTAATTAATGTCTCTAACAGTCCCGGCTCAGAAGACGGCGTGCCAACCCTCTCGCCGGATGGGCAATGGGTGGCATTTGCCTCAAATCGAGAGGGGGGATGGGCTGTTTACGTGGCCCCAACCAGTGGTGGTTCTGTACAGAAGTTGTTTGATTTTCCCAAGGGCAACCCCTGGGGTATTGGCGGTGGCCGCGATTGGTTTAACGAAAGAATGTCCTGGGGGCCTTAAACACTGCGTTTCACAGCCGCCGGTGGTTGAACGGGTTAAAAAATATCGAATCAAAAGAGCTACCTGGTATTCGGGTAGCTCCTTTATTTTTAAGATCAGACCGTCTGTAGGGGATGACAACAAAAACGAAAAGACTACCGGCTACTGATTATAGCACTCCAGAAAAGTTTTCGCCCAACGATTTACGAAATACGCAATACGAATGTTATTTAGGAAAAAACTTTTCTGGACATCTGTACTGACATCTGACTACCCAAAAATTGCAGTGATTTTATCGGCGGCGCGGCGCATGGCCAACGTAACCAGCCCTAATTTTTCATCTGCGGGAACAGATACCACCAGAATAGTGCGCTTACCGGCATTCATAACAACCGTGGTTCGCTGTTCGCCTTCCAAAAGAATTCTGTGCATCCGCCCCTGTTCCAAACGTCCGCTAAAATTTTTGGCCATATCTATTAAATCCGAGGCCACCAGGGCAATATCATCGTCATCCTGTTGGGGAATGCCGGAAGCGACGTTAAGCCCATCATCACTGACAACCAGAGCGCAAATTACATTTGGATTATGAGTAACCAACTCGCTCAGGATTTCTCTGAGTAGCTGACTGTTATCCCTGGTTTGCGTATTATTGTTCAACTGGCACTGCCTTCTAAAATATCGCTGATTTTTGGGGAGTTTTGCCTTAAGGCGTATAGAACCAACCCCATCTTTGCCTCTTTGCCCACCATTACCGCCACAGATGCCCGGCGATTGGCGGGGACAACGAGCATCCCCCCGTCGTTTCCTTCAATAAGCAGGCGCAGCATTTCTCCCTGCGCCAATCGGGAAAGGGTCCGTTCTCCAAGCGCAATCAGGGTAGCCGCCATTGCCGCAACCTGAGGGCTGCTGGTTGGGCCTTCTTCATCAATCTCATTTTCATAAGGGGTGTAGGCCGCCACCACAAATCCCTCTATGCTGACAATAACGGCGCCTTGAATCCCCTCTAATTTTTCGCACATTTCATGGAGAGCATCTTCGAGAAGGTCGGTTTTATAGACTTGAGCCATATATATTTAACCTTTGTTAAGGAATGAGAATTAATTAACTTACCCATTTCCTCGTATTGCGTACACCTGCACTGACCCGCAGGGGTCCGGCGCAAGTGTTGCGTATAATTTTACTCTTTACGGAGTACGTAACACGCAATATACAATATGTTACCGGCCCCAATTGGGTAAGTTATTTACGCACCATTCCTAAGCGTTGCCCGGCAATTTTATTATAACTTACATCGTTACCCGACAAACCTTCCCGGAAGCTCGGCTTTAGAACCAAAAATATCCGATAATTGGAGCAACCTGGCTTTATAACAGCTTCCAGAAAGGTGAATCTACCCAGATGTCGGGTAGCGAGATAACTTACAGAGAAACTGACACCGGAAGTGGTTACAAGTTACATGTGGCATGTTTTTACCTGTAACATATAACTTGCAGCCTGTAACCAATTTAAGTAGCAAAAAACTAAAGACACTATCGTAAGACTAATCTTGCAATGTTTATTGTTGGGTGATATAGGGTTACGGGCTCCACACAAAGGTGGCGGCATCGCTTCTTGGACTAAGCGGCAAATCTGCCCCACCCCGCGCAGGAGCAGAATTTTCTTTTCTAACCGTAACCCACCAGTAAAATCTATCTCCGCCGGCTTCTCCCACGCCAATATCCTGCGCAATTTGAACCCGGGGTTCGCGGGTGCTGGTGCTACCGGTATAGTTAGGTTCATCGGCAAACAGATGCATAATGGTTAAATCATAATATTCATCCGGCGCAAGATTCACCGGTTCCCACTCTAAAAATACTTCGGCAAACTGGCCGGCAAAGATTGTATCATCCGGGGGGGCAACCAGGGTGGGTTTAGAATACTTAATCCGAACTACCGGGGCGGCTGAGGTGGCAACCGGGGTAGCATTTTCGTCAGTTGGGGCCGGGGTCGGGCTTTCTCCGTTGCCGGCGGAGGCATCGGTTTCAACCGGCTCAGGTAAACTGCTCGGTTGCTGGGTAAAGGCCAGCAGCAGTTCTGCCCGTCGGGTTTGCGCATCGCTGGGGTCATCAACCTGCAGCGCCAGCGCGGCTTCATAATCGCCCAGCGCGGCAGCAATGGTAGCCTGTGACTGCTGCCGGGCAGCGGCCCGCCCCAGATAGGCCAGATATAACGTTTGTTTGGCAAAACCAGAAGCGTAGTGGGGGTCAGCAGCCACAATGGGGGTCAAGGTGTGGATAACTGTTTCGTAATCTGTAGCGGGTGTTTCCAGCACAACCAGGTATGCAGCGGCCCGTTCGGCCTGCTCCTGCAAATCTGTTCGCCGGGGACATTCGCCCACCCCGGCATCAAAATCCTGTTGGGCCTGACTAATGTCGCCCGGCTGATTATCTTGAGAACTAATATTTGCCACAGTATCAAGGCCGCGCCCAACATACGCATCGCAGAACAATGACGCCACGCGAGCCGGCTCGTACTCTGCGCCTTCGGCCCGCAATTGGTTGAGGGTATCAATGGCCTTGGACCACATGGCAAGCGTAACGGATTCTTCGGCCCTGGTCAGCATATCGGCCAATGGATCTTGCATGCTCATAGGTATTGCCCTCGTTTGCGATTTTTAATCGCCATGTCAATCTTTGTTTTACGCTTTCTTTCCTGAGCCGCCTCATTTTGACTGAC